>NZ_JASGEX010000027.1:0-3468 GCF_047606085.1 Parafilimonas sp. | reverse complement strand
TCCGGTCGGTGAGACACCGACCGGAAGCGGGTTCTACAGGTGGGTGTCCCACCGCCTGCGAAAATTTGAAATACGCCCCCATTTAAAAGTTAATAATAATTTTGATTGCTTTTAAGCTTAAAAGCAGGTTCCCGCCTGCGCGGGAATGACGGGCAGGAACGAGAATTAATCTTGCCATCTGATAAAGCAAGTACAAATCGCCAATGCATAAATTTATCCGGTGTTTACTATAATTTACTATGCTGATTCATCCCTCATCATAATTTTGCACAATGGATAAACCTTTGCTGAAAAAATTGTTTCCCGGTTTTGAAGATGCGCTTTATGAAGAAATGCTGCAGCATGGTGTACTGCGTTACGTAAAAGAAGGTGAACCCTTGCTGCGGGTTGGCCAGCATATACGTTCTGTGATATTGATTCTTGAAGGCGTTATAAAGCTGTACCGTGAAGATGATGACGGCAATGAATTTTTTATCTACCATCTTAATGCAGGGCAGGCATGTTCCCTATCGCTGGTTTGTGCCTATAAACAGGAAACAAGCGAGGTGATGGCAAGGGCTGTTACCAATGCAACACTGCTAACCATTCCGCTGGAATTGATGGATAAATGGCTGAGCCACTATAAAAGCTGGTATGAATTTGTAATAACTTCTTACCGCAACCGCTTTGAAGAACTGCTTAAAACCATTGATGCAGTTGCTTTTTCAAATATGGATGAACGCCTTGAATTTTATTTGAGAAAACAGGTAGCGCAATTTGGTCCTGTCTTAAAATTAACGCACCAGGATATTGCCGGAGATCTTAACTCTTCCCGTGAAGTAATAAGCCGTTTATTAAAAAAAATGGAAGCCAAAGGGCTTTCAGGCTTAACAGAAATTCCATTGAATGGATAAGAAAAATTAATACCGCTGTGTGATAAATATCACTTGGCAGATAAAAACATAGCTGCAATTTTGCTGCATGCACATTGCAGGCTATATAGCTTCTTTATTTATTGGCATTTCACTGGGATTAACAGGCGGCGGCGGTTCTATTCTTACCGTTCCCGTATTGGTATATTTGTTTGGCGTGTCTCCTATTCTCGCCACCTCCTATTCTTTATTTATTGTTGGGTCAACCAGTTTAATCGGTGCATTTAATAACTGGCGTAAAAACCTTGTTGATTTTCGAACAACATTATTATTCGGCATTTCATCCATCATTACCGTTTTTATCATCAGGAAGCTTATCATTCCAAACATTCCCGAACATATCATCATGGGCAGCTTCAGTTTTAAATTCTCTGTGCTTACAATGATATTGTTTGGCATTTTAATGCTGGCTGCATCGTTTTCTATGATGACCAATAAAGTAACCGATCATCACTCTTACGGTAAAAAGCATATCGGCGTATTAATATTATATGGAACCGGTATCGGGCTGGTTACAGGGTTTCTTGGTGCCGGCGGTGGTTTTCTTTTAATACCCGCATTGGTTTTATTGCTGCACCTGCCTATGAAAAAAGCCATAGGCACATCGTTGCTTATTATTGCCTTAAATTCACTTATGGGTTTTGCGGGCGATATAGGCCATCATAAAACAGACTGGTTGTTTCTTTTAACGGTTTCTGCAATGGCTGTTGCCGGCATTTTTATCGGCGGTTTATTCAGCAAAAAAATTGATGGTGAAAAGCTTAAGAAAGTATTTGGCTGGTTTGTGCTGACAATGGGTATTTATATCATTTTCAGGGAAGCCTTGTTCAGTTAATTTTAATAAATAACATATACAATGATTGAATTATTAAAGCAGCCATGGCCCTGGTATGTATCGGGCGTTGTAATTGGTTTGATGGTTCCCGTTTTATTAATTGCCGGCAATAAATCTTTTGGCATATCGGCCAACCTGCGGCATATATGCGCAGCCTGTTTTCCGGCAAACATTCAATTCTTTCAATACAAATGGAAGAAAGAAATATGGAACCTGTTTTTTGCCGCGGGTATAATAGCCGGCGGTTTTATTGCGGCACATTTTCTCACTGATCCAAACCCGGTACAGGTAAGCCCGGCATTATTATCAGAACTGAACAATTATAACATACACGATACATCCGGGCTGTTGCCATCAGAACTTTTTAGCTGGCCTGCATTATTATCTGTAAGAGGTTTTGTATTGCTTATTATTGGCGGCTTTTTTGTTGGCTTCGGAACACGTTATGCGGGCGGCTGCACCAGCGGCCATGCCATAATGGGCTTAAGCAACCTGCAGTGGCCATCGCTTGTTGCCACCATCAGTTTTATGACAGGCGGTTTTATAATGGCCAATCTTATCCTGCCTTATATTCTTTCTTTATAAATAATGATTATGAATACTGCTGAACAAAACAAAAACACGATTATAAAAACATCTTCCATTGATTTTATTACCGATTACGAAGTGCGCTCTGAAGATACTTCCTGCATAAACGAAAGCGAATCGCAGCATCCCTGGTGGTTTAATTTTAAATATTTTATGGCCGGTATTTTATTTGGGATTGCGCTGGTAAAATCTGAAGTAATTTCCTGGTTCCGGATACAGGAGATGTTCAGGCTGCAAAGCTTCCACATGTACGGCGTTATAGGCACGGCGGTGGCAACCGGGATAATTTCTGTATGGCTGATAAAAAAATTCAACATTAAAACCATGTATGGCGAAACCATTCACTTCGCGCCAAAAAAATTTAATAAAGGGCAAATTATCGGCGGTTTAACTTTTGGCTTTGGCTGGGCGATGACGGGCGCCTGCCCCGGGCCGCTGTTTGCACAACTGGGCGCCGGTTTTACGGTGATTGCAGTGGTAATTGCAAGCGCTGTGGCCGGCACGTGGGTATATGGGAAACTGAGGGATAAGCTGCCGCATTAATGGTTTATGAACTGATGGGCAATGTCATTAACTTAACAAAACCAGGCTAAACTTTGTAATTTCGCAAGCACCCTAAAAGATAGGGGTTATTTTTTCTGAATTTTAAAGTCCACATCATTATCGCAAATAATTGAAACAATAAATACAACCATTGACAAAGAAACATTCATATTAGTAAGCAAAGGACTGCAGCAACGCAGCAAAACACCCTCTCAAACCTATTTTAAACATACTATTTACGGGCTTCGCTGCAGGAAGTGCGCAATCTTCGTTTGAAAGATATTTTTTACTTGACCGCAGGCTGCTACATATCGTGCAAAGCAAAGGCAACGAAGACCGCTATATGCCTTTATCTGAACATCTCACCAGGGGTATTAACTCACCGTTTATTTTGCATATCTGTTTTTGTATTTTTTGAAGTTGCAATATCCACTTCATTTTTATTCTTAGAAGTTACAGACAAAACATCTTTTTTAGAATAAGCAGCATTAATTTCATCAATTGTCATCAATTTCCCATCCACATAAATCATGGGATTAAACATATCATAAGAATTCCAGCCATCGCTTTTGAAAATATAAACAGCATTTT
>NZ_JASGEX010000026.1:0-18638 GCF_047606085.1 Parafilimonas sp. | reverse complement strand
ATATTTTCTCTTGGGCTAAAGCCCTTTATGGGCCTGCTTTTTACTAACCCCAGGCTTAAGCCCGGGGTTATATATCTGAAACCCTTGCACAATGGGCTTTAGCCCAAGTTATCCGGACAATAATGTAAAAAAACAGGCTTTTTGTGCAACAGCCTGTTTCCTGTTATTCAAAAGATATAAAATTAATTCCAGGTCTTCTCTCCGTTTTTCATTTTGTTCAGGGTTTGCTCGTAAGTTGATTTATCAGCGGTTGTCTCTGCATTCATTGCTTTTGTTTCCCATTCAATTGCCTCATCTTTTTTACCCATTTTATATAAGATGTTTGCATAAGTATCCATAAAAGCAGGTTCCTCATTATTATCAATGGAACGCTTGCTCCATGCAAGCGCCTGTTCCACACAAGCCATATCACTGCAATTTAAAAATACGTTCCAGGCAAAATCATTTAACTGCTCAGGCGAAGCGTTGCTGCCATAATCTTTCATATAGCTAACCACGGCAGGGCCAAACTTATCCCAGTCTTTTTTATACACATAAAATGAAACCTGTGCATAGCTTATAACTTCTTTTGCCTGTGCAGGATATTTTTTCGCAACATCATTTTGCAGTTTAGCCCAATCAGGTTCAGGAAAATCTTTTGGGGTTATATTCCTGGGAAAAATTACAGGGTAAACATCTTCACGCATAATAATATTTTGCACAATACCATTGCTCACTTTTTTGCCCATAACAGCATCAACTTTATCGCCATTGTGCAAAAGCATGTCAAAACCCTTGTCTTTGCTGGTTTCTGTAAAGCTGATAATAAAATCGAGGTTATCTTTTGTATATAAATTTTGCTGTGTTGCCAGGTAAGCGTCGGCCAGTTCCGATGCCTGCTTCTTCTCGTAGGCATCCTGCGCTATCAGCGCAAGTTTGCGAATGAATGCAGTATCTTTATTGCCCGCTTTATACTTATCAAGCAAAGTATAGTATTGCTTTTCGGGATCGAGCGCTGTGCTCAGCTTGGAAACAAACTCTTCACCTGTTTGTGAAGAACCCACAAAACGGTGCACAATCTTTCCGTTCTCATCAAAAATTAAATAAGTTGGATACGCCCTAACATTATATTGCTTTGAAAGATCGTGCCCCGTTTGATACCAGCTTTTTACTTCGGCATTGTCGTTACCCGTGGTATCTAACTGCACTTTTACGTTTATGAATTTTTCATTCATGACATCGGCAACCACTTTTTGTGGAAATATAGTGCTGCTCATATAGCGGCAGGGGCCGCACCAGGTGGTATAGCAATCCATAAAAATATATTTATGTGCGGCTTTGGCTTTTGCCTGCACCTGTTGCCAGCTTTGGTTGTGCTCAAAATTTACGCCTTCCTGTGCACTGCAAAAAAGCGGCGCCAGCAATACAAACCGTAATAATTTTCTCATGACGTGGGTTTAAAATGTAATTAAATAATGTATTTGTTACTCCATTTCCATAGCAATCAGTTCTGCTATGTCGAGCACTTTTACGCTGTCTTCTTTCTCTTTATCCTTAACACCATCGGTAAGCATGGTATTGCAAAACGGGCAGGCTGCTGCAATAATATCAGCGCCCGTATGCATGGCTTCTTCACTGCGTTCAAAATTAATGCGTGTGGTACCTTTTTCTTCCTCTTTAAACATTTGCGCACCACCGGCGCCACAACACAGGCCCTTGCTGCGGCAACGCTTCATCTCAACCAGTTCTGCATCCAATAATTCCAGTACTTTTCGCGGCGCCTCATAAATATGATTGGCGCGGCCGAGATAACAACTGTCGTGATAGGTAATGCGTTTGCCTTTAAAACCGCCGCCTTCTTTCAGCTTCAATTTTCCTTCATCTATTATTTGTTGCAGGAATGCTGTATGATGGATTACTTCGTAAGTACCACCGAGTTCAGGATATTCGTTCTTAAAAATATTAAAGCAATGCGGGCAGGCCGTTATGATTTTTTTAATGCCGTATCCATTCAGCACCTGAATATTGTTATAGGCCATCATCTGGAACAAAAATTCATTGCCGGCCCTGCGGGCCGGATCGCCGGTGCAGGCTTCTTCCTTTCCAAGAATGGCATATTTTATTTCAAGCTTATTTAAAATAGCCGCAAAGGCACGGGTAATTTTTTGCGCCCGTTGGTCGAAGCTGCCTGCACAGCCCACCCAAAATAAAATGTCGGGCGTTTCACCATTTGCCAGCATTTCTGCCATTTGCGGAATATGCATACCAATTTAATTTATGTATTCAAATGTAAGGCAAAGCGTTTGGTATTTAACAAAGAAACTGTTGCTGCATAAGCGCTCATCCCTAATTTTGCCGCACTAAAAATGATGGGTTGAAAAGAATCTTTAACTGGGAGCGATGGCCTTTCAATATTATTTATGCGCCTTTCTTTTTTCTCTGGCTGTATTACTGGATAAAAGGCGGGCATTTCTGGTTCTTTTCAAACGTAAATCCCACTTTGCATTTCAGCGGGTTTGAAGGCGAAACAAAACGGGAGATGTTTGAACAATTGCCCAAGGCATTATATCCGGTAACTATGTATGTTGATCCAAAAGAAAACATGGAATGCATTATAAAAAGAATGCAGGCTTCGGGTTTGCAGTTTCCGGTTGCGGTAAAGCCCGATATTGGCACAAAAGGTTTGCTCTTCAGGAAAATTGAAAATACAGAACAGCTTGCAGCCTATCATGCATTATTGCCCTTTACGTATCTGATACAGGAAATGATAACCTGGCCGCTTGAGCTGAGTGTTTTTTATGTGCGGTATCCCCATTCAGATAAAGGAATAATAACAGGTTTAATTGAAAAGGAATACCTGCATGTAAAAGGAGATGGCATATCAACATTAAAGCGATTGATAGAACAGCATCCCAAAGCTTTCATGATTGCAGCAGAGCAAAAGGAGTTGCATAAAACAAAGCTGAACAATATTATTGCTGATGGAGAAGTGTATATGCTGAACGAATTGGGCAACCACAACCGCGGTGCAAAATTCATTAACCTGAGTAACAAAATTGATGACCAGCTTTCAAATGTTATGGACAAGATTAACTTATTCAGCAAACATTTTTATTACGGCCGTTACGATATTAAAACAACCTCGCTTGAAGATTTTAAGCATTGCAGGAATATTTCGATACTCGAATTTAATGGCGTAGGTTCAGAGCCCAATCATATTTACGATAACGGCTTAAGTTATATGAATGCAATAAAAATTATTGCGAAGCATTGGAAATATATGTTCGGGATAGGAAAAATAAATTATAAAAACGGTGCGGCTTATGTTTCTTTTTTTGAAGGAATAAAAATGCTCAGGGCTTCTAAAAAAAATACAAAGCTTATGGCGCAGCTAAACCTGCAATGCCAAATATAAACTGCTTATGAATGAATTATTACCCGTACTGTTTGCAGGCTTTGGTGTAAGTTTTTTAGGGCAACTGCCTTTAGGCAATCTCAATGTTGCCGCTACACAAATAGGCGTTGAGGAAAGCATAAAAAAAGCATGGGTGTTCAGCATGGGTGTTGCATTGGTTGAAATAATTTATTTGCGCATAGCTTTAAACAGCAGTGGCTGGATATTACGCAATAAAACCATGTTCATTTATTTAAGCTGGGCCACCGTTATTTTGTTTTTTGTACTGGGTGTTTTAAGCATCCGAAAAGCTTTAAAACAAAACGAACCGGAAAGAAAAGGGTTGCTTATAGATAATAAATTAAATCGCTTTTTGCTTGGCCTGATGTTGAGTGCCATTAACCCCATGCAAATACCGTTTTGGTTTTTTTGGGGCGCTTATTTTATAAGTAACGGCGCCGTAAAACCAACCATGCTGCACTTTAACCTTTTTACAATTGGCGCAGGCGCAGGCACACTCGCCGGCCAGGCTATTTATATTCATGGCGGTAAATGGCTTATAAGAAAGCTGAAGGCAAGCCATAAGATGCTTAATATAATTATGGGTGCGGTGTTTATAGTTTCTGCCGCCATTCAGTTGTATAAAATTTTCTCTGGCGGTTTGTTTAAAGATTGAGTGAATAAAATATAAGTTTATTAAACAAAAATTCCGCCTGCCGGAACGGGCAGGAATGTTCAATTGTAAACGACGGCAAAAATGATTATTGATTGTTGAATATTGAGCATTGATTATTTCAAAATTAAACCTAAACCAAACGGCATTGATTGTTTAATCTACATCGGTATTTTCAAAAGTATTGCTGATTAAAACCTGTTTGCCGCGGGCAGAATTAATCAGCCAACGTCTTTACTAAATTGCTATGTTATGATCAGTCAAATCGTTTGCTGTATTATCGCCTGTAAAATTTTTCCTATCCGAAATATAAATTTGAATGCATGATAAGCTTTTGACGGCAAGCTGATTTACGGAACGTGGAATAATTTACTATGAAAAAGCTGCGCTGGTTGCAAGATTTTAATCAGGCTGCATTCTTTTAGCAATAATTTCGCGGCTTTATACCATGAACCACAACGAAGCAATATGGATCATTACTATTGTAACAACAGCATGTGTAATCATCCGTCCGTTTAAATTAAATGAGGCAATATGGGTTGTTTGCGGCGCTTTTGTTTTGTTGGTAACTCAACTCATTTCCTTCCAGGAAGCCATTAACGGCGTAGCCAAAGGCGCCGACGTTTATTTATTTCTTACCGGCATGATGCTGCTGGCAGAAACAGCAAGAGAAGAAAAACTGTTTGACTGGCTGGCGGCGCTGGCAACAAAATATGCAAATGGCTCTGCCAAAAAATTGTTCGTCATGATCTATCTCGTTGGAACTGCAGTTACCGTTTTTTTATCCAACGACGCCACTGCCGTTGTATTAACGCCTGCTGTGGCAGCCGCTATGAAAACCGCAAAAGTTAAACAGCCATTGCCCTATCTTTTTATATGCGCATTTATTGCCAATGCGGCATCATTTGTGCTGCCTATATCAAACCCCGCCAACCTCGTGATTTATGGAAAACACTTACCAGCGTTACTGGATTGGGCAGGCCATTTTATTTTGCCTTCGCTGCTGTCAATTGCCGTTACATATATAATGCTGTATAAATCGCAGAGAAAATTCCTGGATCAATCTATTGAAACCGATATCCGGGTTCCCCGCTTAGCAAGAGGCGGCAGGGCTGCGGCCCTGGGCATTGGTGCAACGGCCATTGTTTTATTAACCGCTTCGGCATTCGATGTGCCGCTGGGCCTGCCCACCGCTGTAACAGGCATTATAACATCGCTCGTTGTTGTGCTTATTGCAAGGCAGTCGCCATTAAATGTTATTAAAGGCATTTCATGGAGCGTGCTGCCATTGGTTGCCGGCCTGTTCCTCATTGTGGAAGCACTGATTAAAACAGGCTTAATAGAGAGCATCAGTAACCGGCTTGCATATTATGCAGCCACCTCGCCCGATCTGACAGCCATTGTAAGCGGCGCTGGCATTGGCATTGCCACCAACCTCACCAATAACCTGCCGGCAGGTTTAATTGCAGGCGGCATATTGCATCCGGCATGTATGCCGGATATTATAAAAAATGCTGTGCTTATTGGTATTGATCTCGGGCCAAACTTATCTGTTACCGGTTCGCTTGCAACCATTCTCTGGCTTGTTGCCTTGCGCCGGGAAGGCCATGACATACATGCCTGGCGGTTTATAAAAATAGGTGTAATGGTTATGATACCTGCATTGTTGCTGGCGCTGGCTGCACTTTGGATGTAGTTGTTTGAACCTCCGTTTTACGGGCAGGCGAAACCATTCCTAAATACTAATATATTGGCTACCAATATATTAAAAATACGTTTTTTGTAACGGCTTTAACAAATAACCGCATAATAATAGGGGCGTATTTCAGATTTTCACTTCATACGCGGCACTCCGGTCGGTGAGACACCGACCGGTAGCGGGTTCTACAGGTGGGTGGTGACACCCAACTGCGAAAATTTGAAATACACCCTAATAATAGTTGCATAAACAACTTTTATTTTACTTTTGCCAGTATAATTTTTGCCGATGAAAATATTAGTTTGTATCAGTAAAACACCAGACACCACTTCCAAAATCTCTTTTAAAGAGAATAATACAAAGTTTGAAGAATCGGGTGTGCAATGGATTTTAAATCCTTATGATGAATGGTATGCGCTGGTAAGGGCCATTGAGCTAAAAGAGAAAGACGCTTCTGTTCAGCTTCACCTTGTAAGCGTTGGCGGCGCCGATTATGATCCTGTTATCCGCAAGGCGCTGGCGCTTGGCGGTGACGAAGCCATACGTATTAATGCTTCGGCCGGTGATGGCTACTATATTGCTGCGCAAATTGCCGAAGTGGCAAAACAAGGTGGGTATGACCTTATTTTAACAGGAAAAGAAACCATTGATTACAACAGCGCTTCTGTTGGCGGTGCATTGGCTGAGCTTTTGGATATTCCTTACATTTCGCTGGCCACAAAAATTGATATCAGCAATAATGCAGCTACCGTTACCCGCGAAATAGAAGGGGGTGAAGAAACGGACGAAGTTGTCCTGCCGGTAGTTATCAGTTGCCAGAAAGGGGTAGCCGAACAGCGCATCCCAAACATGCGTGGTATTATGGCTGCCCGCACAAAACCGCTTAAAGTGGTTGAGCCTGCTGCCGTTGAGGCACTCACCAGTGTGGTAAGTTATGAACTGCCTGCGCCAAAGGCGGGTGTAAAACTGGTGCCGGCCGATAATGTGCAGGAATTGGTTCGTTTGCTGCACGAAGAAGCCAAAGTGATTTAAGAAGGTTGCTTGGATCTCAGAAAATTCTTAAAGCTCATGGCTCGCAGCTTCCTATAATAATTAATTATTAAACCAATCATTACATGGTACTCATATTTATAGATCATTCCGGTTCAGAAATAAAAAAGTCGTCTTATGAGGCATTAAGCTATGGCGCAGCGCTTGCAAAAAAACTTGGTACTTCAGCAGAAGCGCTTTTGCCCGGCACCGTTGAAGACGATCTTGCTGCGCTTGGCAATTATGGTATATCCAAAGTGCATCAGCTTGCTAAGGAAACTTTAAATAACCTTGATGCACAGGTTTATGCAAAAGCCATCGCCGAAGCAGCAACCTCTTTACAGGCAGATGTAATTGTATTCAGCCATAATCAAACAGGCAAAGCTGTAGCGCCGCGGGTGGCTGCCCGTTTAAAAGCAGGGTTGGTTGCGGGCGCCGTTGCATTGCCGGATACTTCAAATGGTTTTGTTGTAAAAAAGAGTGTTTTTAGCGGGAAGGCTTTTGCCAATGTAAATATTACGACAGCCATTAAAGTTATTTCACTTAATCCCAACAGCTTCCCGGTTAAAAAAACGGATGGCTTAGCAACCGTTGAGCAATTAAACATTGCAGTAGATGCGCCCAAAGTAAAGATTGCCGCCATTGATAAAGTAAAAGGCGAAGTGCCTTTAACGGAAGCTGAAATTGTGGTAAGCGGCGGCCGTGGCTTAAAAGGGCCTGAGAACTGGAAAATAGTGGAAGACCTCGCCCACGTGCTGCACGCTGCTACGGCCTGCAGCCGTCCTGTAGCCGATGCAGGCTGGCGGCCGCACCATGAACACGTTGGCCAAACAGGCATCCAGATTTCGCCCAACCTTTATATCGCTATTGGCATTTCCGGCGCTATTCAGCACCTTGCAGGCGTTAACAGGAGTAAAACCATTGTTGTTATTAATAAAGACCCGGAAGCGCCGTTTTTTAAAGCCGCCGATTATGGAATTGTTGGTGATGCCTTTGACGTTGTTCCAAAGCTTACAGAAGAAATTAAAAAGCTAAAGGGTTAAATCACCGGTAAGCTAACAACCGTTCACTTAAATTGCAAACAGTTAATTTTGTTTGCAATTTTTATTTAATGAGTTATTTCCCTCAGTATAAAGCTCGTATTGTTACTGCTGCATCCTTATTTGATGGGCATGATGCAGCCATCAATATAATGCGCCGCATTCTGCAAAGCAAAGGCGCAGAAATTATCCATCTTGGCCATAACCGCAGTGTAAAAGAAATTGTTGAATGCGCTATTGAAGAAGATGCGCAGGGCATTGCCGTTACTTCATACCAGGGCGGCCACATAGAATTTTTCAAATACATGAAAGATTTATTGGATGAAAATGCTTGTGGGCATATTAAAATTTTCGGTGGCGGCGGCGGCACTATTCTGCCGCAGGAAATAACTGAATTGCACAATTACGGCATTACGCGGATTTATTCGCCTGATGATGGAAGAACAATGGGTTTGGAAGGCATGATTGAAGATGTGATGGCCTCCCTAAATCCCTCCGTAGGAAGGACTTTAGAAACCTGGGACTGGAATGGGAAATTTCCATTGAATAAAGTAAGAGATATAAGAAGAATTGCAAGAGCAATAACATTTGCAGAGAATGGAAAGGATTACTCATCATTATTAAGCGAAATCAAAAATATAAACGCTGTTTCTAAAATCCCTCCTTTGGAGGACAGGGTGGCAGTTCTTGGCATTACAGGTACAGGCGGCGCAGGTAAAAGTTCTGTTACCGATGAAATTGTTCGCCGTTATCTGAATGCTTATTCCGATAAAACAATAGCCGTAATTTCTGTTGATCCATCACGCAAAAAAACAGGCGGCGCATTGCTGGGCGACCGTATAAGAATGAATTCCATTTCTCATCCGCGGGCCTATATGCGCAGCCTGGCAACACGGGGTGATAACACGGCATTAAGCGCTGCGGCCGGACAGGCACTGGAAATTTGTAAAGCCGCTGGTTTTGATTTCATTATCCTGGAGAGTGCGGGTGTTGGCCAAAGCGATGCTTCTGTTTTGGATTATTGTGATGTAAGCATGTATGTAATGACGCCTGAATATGGCGCTGCATCTCAACTGGAAAAAATCAATATGCTGGATTATGCTGATATTGTTTGCATCAACAAATTTGATAAAGCAGGGGCATTGGATGCATTGAATGAAGTGCGTAAACAATATAAGCGCAATCGCCATTTATGGGATGCCAAAAATGAAGACCTGCCTGTTGTGGGAACAATTGCATCACAATTCAATGATACAGGCATTAATAAGCTGGTTGAAAAAATAATGCTTACAGTTGAAGAAAAAACAAAAGTTGATTTTGGTAAAATTGAATTGCATCATATAAAAGATACAACTTCAAAATCATTAATCATTCCGCCAAAACGTGCTCGTTATTTGTCTGAGATTGCAGAAGACATTCGGGATTATGATAAATGGATGAATGAGCAATGTGCTATTGCATCTGCTTTATATCAGCTAAATGGCACCATTGAACTCTTTAAAAAATCCGCCTCACATGAAAATACTGAATAAACAATATCGCAACTGGCTTGCAACATTAAAAAATAATATTCAACAAAGTAAGCTGCAAACTGCACTGCAGGTAAATACCAATATGCTTTTGCTGTATTGGTATATCGGCACACAAATAGAAGAGAAAACAACTATTGAAGGCTGGGGTGCAAAAATTATAAATCAACTATCTCTTGATTTGCAAAAAGCATTCCCGGACCTGCAGGGTTTTTCCGTAAGAAGCCTCAATTACATGCGCAAGTTTTCAGTTACCTATCCCGATCTCTTAATTGTGCAACAACCTGCTGCACAAATTAAAAAAACTGCTAAAAAAACAATTTCAAAAACACATACTGCACAAAAAAAATCTTCAGATAATCAAATTGTGCAACAGCCTGCTGCACAATTTGGGAATAAAATGTATAACCTCTCAAACGCAGAGCTGGTAAGCATTCCATGGGGTCATCATATTTTATTGCTTGATAAAATAAATAATGAGCATGAGCGTGTATGGTACATACAAAAAACAATAGAAAATAACTGGAGCCGTGCAGTATTACAGTATCAGATTGATACTGATTTATATCAGCGGCAGTATAAAACAAAGAAGACTTCCAATTTTCATCTTACGCTTCCTAAACTGCAAAGCGATCTTGCCAATGAAATTTTAAAAGACCCGTATAAGTTTGATTTTTTACAATTGGGAGAAAAAATTACCGAGCGTGAATTAGAACAGCAATTAACGGATCATATACAGGAGTTTTTAATTGAACTTGGTGCAGGCTTTGCGTTTGTTGGAAGACAATTAAAATTAAAAATAGGCCGTAAAGAATATTTCATTGATTTATTATTTTATCATTTGCGGCTTCGCAGTTTTATAGTTATTGATTTAAAAACACAAGAGTTCGAATTAGAGCATACAGGAAAAATGAATGGTTATCTAAATGCTATTAATAAACAATTCCGGCATAAAACTGATAATCCCTCCATCGGAATTATTTTATGCAGTTCAAAAGATGATGTTGAGGTTGACTTTGCATTGAATAATATTAATCATCCCATTGGTGTAAGTGAATATCGCTTTATAAAATCTCTTCCAAAGCAATTTAAAGATGAGTTGCCAAGTGCAAAGCAATTACAGGACGCAGTGAAAAAGTTCCTGCGCAAAAAATCATCTAAAAAAAATAATTATTTGTGATGAATACTGAAACATTGAGGCAGAAATATGGACAATTAAAACAGCGGCTCGATACTGAATGCCAAAAATTAATTGAAGACTGGAATGCGGTAAAAGAAAAATATTCAAAAGATTTTTTTGAATATACTGTTCGTGAAAAGGTCATTAAGCAGCCACTTACTACCACCTCTTTAAGCGGCACTAAGATCCCGAAACTGGTGCTGCCAAAATATAAAGACTGGGGCGATATTTTAAAATGGCAGTTGCAGGAAAATGTGCCCGGCGAATTTCCATTCACAGCCGGTGTGTTTGAGTTAAAAAGACAGGGCGAAGACCCCACAAGAATGTTTGCCGGTGAAGGCATCCCGGAACGTACCAACAAACGTTTTCACTATGTTTCATTAGGTCGCCCGGCAAAGCGCTTAAGCACGGCTTTTGACAGTGTTACTTTATATGGCGAAGATCCTAACCATCGCCCTGATATTTATGGCAAGATAGGCAACAGTGGTGTAAGCATTGCTACCGTAGATGATGCCAAAAAATTATACAGCGGTTTTGATTTATGCGATGCAAAAACATCAGTAAGCATGACGATTAATGGCCCCGCTCCCATCATCCTTGCGTTCTTTATGAATGCGGCCATTGATCAGCAATGCGAGAAATGGATAACGGGCCATGGTCAATGGCCCATGGCTGATGAGCTTATAAAATCAAAGTTCAAAACAGATAATAAACCGTCGTATTACAATCCATCTGCACCGGAAAGATTGCCGGATGGCAATGATGGCCTGGGTTTGAGATTATTAGGTTTAAGCAGCGATGAAGTGTTGCCAAAAGATGTGTATGAACAAATCAAGGCGTCTGCATTAATGCAGGTTAGAGGAACAGTGCAGGCAGATATTTTAAAAGAAGATCAGGCGCAGAATACCTGCATCTTCTCCACAGAATTTGCCTTGAAGTTAATGGGCGATGTGCAGGAATATTTCATCAATAATCAAGTAAGAAATTTTTACAGCGTAAGTATCAGCGGCTATCATATTGCTGAAGCTGGCGCCAATCCAATTACACAGCTTGCATTCACGCTGGCAAATGGGTTTACCTATATTGAATATTTTTTAAGACGCGGCATGCGCATAAATGATTTTGCGCCTAACCTTTCTTTTTTCTTCAGTAATGGTATGGATGCCGAATACAGCGTAATCGGCCGTGTGGCAAGGCGTATATGGGCAAAGGCAATAAAGCATGTATATAAAGGCAATGAGCGTTCACAAAAATTAAAATATCATATTCAAACATCCGGCCGTTCATTGCATGCGCAGGAAATTGATTTCAATGATATACGCACAACCTTACAAGCTTTATATGCGATTTATGATAACTGCAATTCGCTTCACACAAATGCCTATGACGAAGCTATTACAACACCAACAGAAGAAAGTGTGCGCCGTGCAATGGCCATACAACTAATTATTAATCGTGAATTAGGTTCTGTGAAAACAGAAAATTTTATCCAGGGTTCTTTTGCAATTGAAGCATTAACGGATTTGGTTGAAGAAGCTGTGCTTGCAGAATTTGATCGCTTAACAGATCGCGGTGGTGTTTTGGGCGCCATGGAAAGAATGTACCAGCGCAATAAAATACAGGAAGAAAGCCTGCATTATGAAATGCAGAAATCAAATGGCGAACTGCCTTTAATCGGTGTAAACACTTTCCTTAATAAAAAAGATTCGCCAACCGTTACGCCGGGCGAAGTAATACGTTCTTCAACAGCAGAAAAAGAACAGCAGATCGCTAACCTGCAGGCGTTTCATCGGCGCAATGAAAGTGTATCGGTTGATAAGTTGAATGCCTTAAAACGTGTGGCTGTAAGTAACGGGAATATTTTTGAAGAATTAATGGAAACGGTAAAATACTGTTCGCTGGGACAAATAACATACGCATTGTATGAAGTGGGCGGCCGGTACAGAAGGAATATGTGAAGTGAATGGTGAGTTGATTCAGTGAAATTGACAGTTAATAGATGCCAGTTGACAGATTTACTCACAGCTCGCCATTCATTTAATTATTGCTGTAATAATAGAGCAGGTTACTGTTGCGTTCTGTAAAAATCTTCCCGGCCTGCAGTTGAATGTCCTGCCTGGTTACAGCCTGGTATTTTGAAAGCTCTTGGTTCATCAGGTCTGCGTTGCCCAATAATTCGTAATAAGCCAGGCTATTGGCGCGGCTCATTAAAGCAATGTCTTCAAAAGCAATAATGCTTTCTGTTTTATTCTTTACTTTCTGCAGCTCTTCTTCGCTTACAGCATTTTCTTTCAGTTTAGCCAATTCTTCAGCAATGGCATTTTCGGCAGCCTGCATGGTTACGCCCTTTACCAGCTTGCCTTCAATGGCAAGCAAACCCGGGTCAATGCTGCCAAAATGGTAACATTCAATATTACTGAACAATCTTTTTTCTTTTACAAGCGACTGGTACAGGCGCGAGGAAGCGCCGCCGCCTAAAATTTCCGTAATAAGATCAGCGGCATGATAACCGGTTTCCATCCTTCCGGGTATATGCCATGTTTCATAAAAGGCGTCTAAGGGCACATCGGCCCTTATTTCTTTTATATGCTTCACTGTTTGCACAGGTTCGGCAGGCAGGTTATGCATGTACTTTACACCTGGTTCAATGGAGCCAAACCATTTCTCTGCCAGGCGTTTTACATCATCTGTTTTTACATTGCCAGCCACCACCAATATTGCATTGACAGGCCTGTAATGTTTAAAAAAGAAATTCTTTACATCTTCCAGCTTTGCCTCTTCAATATGGCTTAATTCTTTTCCTATCGTCATCCACCTGTAGGGATGCGTTGTATAAGCCAGTTCACGCATGGCATGCCATGCATCGCCGTACGGTTTATTAATATAATGTTCTTTAAACTCTTCGCTTACCACCTTTCGCTGCACGTCTAAGCTCTTTTTACTGAAAGCAAGGCTCAGCATCCGGTCGCTTTCCAGCCAGAAAGCCGTTTCTATGTTTTCTGCAGGCAACTGACAATAATAGTTGGTAAGGTCGTTTGTGGTATAGGCGTTGTTTTCGCCGCCAGCGCGTTGCAGCGGCTCATCATAATCAGGAATATGAATGCTGCCGCCAAACATCAGGTGCTCGAATAAATGCGCAAATCCCGTTTTTACGGGGTCTTCATCCCTTGCGCCCACATCGTATAAAACATTTACCACGGCCATGGGGGTTGTGTTATCTTCATGCACCAGCACACGCAAGCCATTATCTAAAACAAAACGGTTATAATGTATCATGTAAAAATCCTAAAAGTTTAAAACTGCAAAGTTGGCGGCAAGCTTCAGGAAGTTTCAACTTGTAGCTTGTGGCTAACAGCCTGCGGCTTTCCCTTAAACAGGCAAACTTACAATATGCTCTTAACTTTAATATAAATTATCTGAGGCTGTCCTTTGCGCATGATGATTATCCGCAGTGTAGCGCGTGCATTTTGCAGCAATATTTTATACGCCTGTATATTATTGCTGAAATTGCTTTCCACGCCCACTATAATATCTCCCGGCTTAAACCCGGCAGCTTCTGCAGGAGAGCCTTTTATAATATCGGTAACCGTAATGGCGCCATTTATTAAATACATACCCAGGCCGGTATAGGAATAATCGAATGAATCTAAATAGTGCCTGTTTGGTTTGATGTAAATTTCCTGCAGGGGATAATTGATCCAGACATTAAACCGCCGCAGCAGGTCGTTGCCCAAGAGGCCGCCTAAAACCGGGTAATTGGTAACGTTAAATTCATCCGCAAAAATATAAGCGGGCACTTTTTTAAACCGGTAAGGCCCTATCTTAACTTCCTTTACCACAGAAATCTTCATATCTGTTTTTCCGCCAAGCCCTTCAGCCTGGGTTAAAAATATTTTTCTTTTTTTCTTAAAAATGGCGCTGTCTTCAGCAAAATCATCATTCAGTAAAAGGCAGAGCCCGGCCCCCGTGTCAAGATAAAACTTGCCTAAAACGCTGTTGCCGTCTTTTACCGAAGCCGTTTGCATGGGCAATGTTGAAAACTGTGGTTTTAAAAGATGGCCGCCCCTGGGGTACCTGAAACCGCCTGCCGTAAAAACTTTAATTAATTGCTCATCGTAATCAACATAAACAATATAACGGCGAAAAAAGCTAAACCCGATAATACCATCTATGTGCATGCCGTAAGCGCTGGATAGAATGTCGTAATCATTTATATGAAAATCGAGGTTGTCCACAGTAAGCCCGGGCAGGTTAAGGCTGTGGTTTTTGGCAAATGAAACATATTTTACGCCTGCAATGCCTTTTACAATACGGTTGCTGGGCTCAGGCTTAAACCGGTAATAATCACAGGTTGATGAATCGAGCGAAATGCCGCCGCTGCCCGTGTCAAGTACAAAATTCAGGCTGTCCTGCAGGCTGTCGAGCGTGCCATGCAAAATAACGATGCCGCCGGTTAGCTGGGTAAAAGGGAAAGTGGTAATAAGGGTTGCCGGTGGCGAAACAAATTCTTCCTGTGCCGGCAGATAGGTACATATAAGAACAAGAAAAAAGAAGAGGATGCATTTTGAGCAACGCTTAAAATTGATGGCTTCTGGCAATAAAATCGTATTATCCGTATAATCGTCGTCCATTGGTGTTATTCCGGTTATGAAATTACGGTGGCTTTCCTCTCTATCCAAACCTTTAATGTAAATATAAAGCTGCCTGTACTAATTTAAAACCCTTGCCCTGCAAACATATTCTTCAGTAATTTTGCCGTTGCATTTGCACAGCAATCGTTTTAACAAAAGACAATCTCCCGAGATGAATGTTGCAGCGTTGTACCAAAAGGCCTTGCGTTTTGAATTTTTAAGCGTTGAAGAAGGTGTTTATCTTTTTGAACAGGCGCCATTAACTGAATTGATGCAGGTGGCCAACGAACTGCGTAAAAAGCAGGTGCCGCATGGCAAGGTTACCTGGCAGATAGACCGCAACGTAAATACCACCAATGTGTGCGTGGCCAATTGCAAATTCTGCAATTTTTACCGCATACCCGGTCATGCGGAAGCTTATATAACCGATATGCCTGTTTATCGTAAAAAGATACAGGAAACACTAAAATACGGCGGCGACCAGTTGCTGCTGCAAGGCGGCCACCATCCCGGCTTGTCGCTGGATTTTTATACAAATACTTTCCGGCAGATCAAGCAGGAATTCCCAGCCATAAAACTGCATGCCCTGGGCCCTCCTGAAGTGGCACATATATGCAAGCTCTCAAAAAAATCACATCGTGCGGTGCTCACTGAATTAAAAAACGCAGGCCTTGATTCCCTGCCCGGCGCGGGCGCTGAAATTTTGGTTGACCGGGTAAGAAGACTGATCAGCAAAGGCAAATGCGGGGCAGACGAATGGCTGGCTATTATGCATGAAGCGCATGAACTGAATATTACCACCAGCGCCACCATGATGTTTGGGCATGTGGAAACCCTTGAAGAGCGCTTTGTTCACCTGGCCCGCATACGGGAAGTGCAGGCCATGAAGCCGGAAAATGCCAAAGGCTTTCTTGCCTTTATTCCCTGGACCTTCCAGGATGTGGATACATTGCTGGCCCGCATACGCGGTGTGCACAATCTTACAACGGCGGAAGAATATATAAGGATGATTGCTATGAGCCGCATTATGCTGCCCAATATTAAAAACATACAGGCGAGCTGGCTTACCGTGGGCAAACAAACAGCGCAGCTTTGCCTGCATGCCGGCGCCAACGATTTTGGCAGCATTATGATTGAAGAAAATGTGGTAAGCGCTGCCGGCGCCCCCCACCGGTTTACCTATAAAACCATGCAGCAGGCCATTAAAGAAGCTGGTTTTGAGCCCCAGCTGCGCAACCAGCAATACGAATGGCGCGAATTGCCTGACACGATTACAGAGCAGGTAATTGATTATTAGCCTTGCTTTATTATTTGTGCTTTACATAAACGCATACTGCCATCAGCATGGCAGTTTTTTTCAATTTTTTATAACGCTAAATTGCCTCTTGCGATGAAATCATTCAAATCCATATATCCGTTCAATCAAACAGCAATAGCCGAATATAAATTAATGGGCGATGCGGAAATTGATGAAGCCTTATCAGGATCAGAAAAGATGTTTCCGCACTGGAGCCGCCAGCCTTTTGAAAAACGGGCAGAAATCCTGAAGCGTGTTGCCACCCTTTTGCTGGAAAGAAAAGAAAGCCTTGCAAGGCTCATTACAAATGAAATGGGGAAAGTGCTGCAGGAAGCGGTTGCGGAGGTGGAAAAATGCGCCCTGGGCTGTAATTATTATGCAGAAAATGCCCAGCGGTTTTTGCAGGATGAGATTATTAAAACAGGATATAAAAAGAGCTTTGTTGCCTGCGGGCCCATCGGCGCAGTGCTGGCTATCATGCCCTGGAACTTCCCGTTTTGGCAGGTATTCAGGTTTGCTGCGCCCACATTAATGGCCGGTAATGTAGCCCTGCTTAAACATGCGCCCAACGTTTGCGGCTGCTCGCTGGCTATACAGCAATTGTTTGAAGAGGCGGGTGCGGAACCTGGTGTTTTTCAATCTTTAATTGCAGATACGGATGTAACGGAAAAAATCCTTTCCAGCCGCATTGTGCAGGCGGTTTCTTTAACGGGCAGCGAGCGCGCCGGGAGCAGCGTGGCAGCCATTGCTTCGGCCCACGTAAAAAAATCGGTGCTGGAATTAGGCGGCTCAGACGCTTTTATTGTGCTGGCCGATGCAGATGTGCAAAAAGCGGCCGAAACGGCTGTGGCATCCCGTATGCAAAATGCCGGGCAAAGCTGCATTGCCGCCAAACGTTTTCTGGTTGTGGAAGAAGCGCTGGACGATTTTACAGCAGCCGTAAAGGAGAAAATTAAAAAGCTGAAACAGGGCGATCCTTTCCATGCTGCAACAACCACCGGCCCTATGGCAAGATTAGACCTTGCTGAAAAACTGTATATGCAAATGCAGGCTTCAGCAGCAAAAGGCGCACAGGTTGTTTTGGGAGGAAGGATGGAAGGCTGCAATTATCAGCCAGCATTATTATTGAATGTGCAGCCGGGCATGCCTGCATTTGATGAAGAAACATTCGGGCCTTTGTTCAGCATGATAAAGGTGAAGGATGAAGCGGAAGCTATGGCAATGGCCAATAATTCCCGCTACGGCCTGGGCGGGAATATCTGGACGAAAGACCTTGAAAAAGCGGTTGCGCTGGCAAAAAAGCTAAACAGTGGCTCAGTGTTCATTAATTCAATGGTAAAATCTGAGCCGGCATTGCCTTTTGGTGGCATAAAGAAATCCGGCTATGGAAGGGAACTGGGAAAACATGGGATAATGGAGTTTGTGAATGTGAAAACAGTAACAGTGTCTGATTAGGCATCGTGCAGCCTGGTGCTGTTATATTGCGAATGAGTTGTCTGTGGTCAATCAATATTGTTGTTTACTTAAAGTTTACAAGTTCACGGGTTCACCTGTTCACGGGTTGTTATGTCAAGGGGAGAACTTATTCATTCCGTTACCAACTCCCTTCGGAGCCAGGAGCACTCCCTAAAAAGCGTAGTTGGCCTGCCCCGGAGGGTAGCTATAGTGCGCAAGGGATAAATTAGTGAATAATATTTCATTGCCAGACCTCACCCCCAACCCCTCCCGAATGGTCGGGACAAGTTCTCCAAAGGAGAGGGGAGCTAAAACCGAACAATACAAAATCACTTTTTTACACCTCGCAGAGTATAACTCCCCAAAAAGCCAGGACAACTCCCTTCAGAGCCGGGAGAACTCTCCAAAAAGCATAGTTGGCCTGTCCCGGAGGGTAGCCAACTTCCCAAAAAGCCAAGACAACTCCTTTAGGAGCCAGGAGAACTCCCCAAAAAGCATAGTTTACCTGCCCCGGAGGGTAGCCAGCTTCCCTTAAAGCCAGGACAACTTCCCCCGGGACCGAATTACTCTTCCCAAAGGCCGGCACGAGATACAATCACATTAACTATAGTGAACACCGGATAAATTTGTGCATCGGCAATTTGTGCCTGCTTTATCGGTCCGTAAGATTAGTTCACGTTCTTACACGTCATTCCACCGCCGCGGCGGTGGAACCTGATCATAATTTAAAGT
>NZ_JASGEX010000025.1:0-6405 GCF_047606085.1 Parafilimonas sp. | reverse complement strand
TTTGTTGAACCCGCGCAGCGGGTTCAATATCAAAACCGTTTCATTTGCCCACCGGTTGCACCGATGGCTATTTAAATTAAACCCCATTCGGGGTCTTTTATTAATCGTGTTTCTCCTAAGTTGACGGCTATGGTGATACACCGACCCGTAGCGGGTTCTACAGTTGGGTGTCACCTCCCACCTGCGAAAATTTGAAATACACCCGATTTGGATCAAGCGTGATAATGCAGCAAACATTTTTTTTGTAAAAAATATGTTTTACTGATATTAACCCCAAGTCGCCAATGTGCAATAAGGCGGTGAGCTATCAGCCACGAGCAGTGAGCATTCTCACAGCCCGGCAGAAGATTTTTCATTTCTCCTCTTCACTCGCTCCGTAATGCTTCTACAGGGTTAGATAAAGCTGCCTTTATCGCCTGGAAACTCACTGTTATTAATGCAATTAGCAAAGTGGCCAGCGCTGTAACTACAAACACCCACCATTCAATATTGATACGGTATTGGTAATGCTGCAGCCAGCTATGCATAGCCCATGCCGCTATGGGAAAAGCGATCAATGCCGCTATAAACGCCAGCTTTATAAAATCTTTCGATAATACAAATACGATATTGCTTACCGTGGCGCCTAATACCTTACGCACACCTATTTCTTTTACCCGCTGCTGTGCCGAATAAGCAGATAGCCCAAACAAACCTATACAGGCAAGTGCAATGGCGATGGAGGCAAATATGTTCATGATTTTTCCAAGCCTTAATTCATTTTGATAAAGCTTGTTATAATCATCATCTAAAAAGCGGTAATCAAACGGCCTGTCAGGCATAAGCGTTTTCCATTTGGCCTGCAGGAAAGAAATGGTTTGCGGAATATGGGCGCCTTTTATCTTCACCAGTAAAGTTCCGCCGTAAGCGCTTGAAAAAAGCACAACAGGCTTTATGGGGTTATGTAAAGACTGGAAGTTGAAGTCTTTCACAACGCCTCTTACATAGCCCGGCCTTGATTCATCCAAAAACATTTTTTTGCCAATGGCTTCCTGCGGCGCCCATCCTAATTGTTTCGCCGCCGATTCATTCAATATAAAATGATACGTATTTTTTGCGTTTTCATCATCTTCATTTCCCACATCCTGTATGTCCTGTTCTGTAAGGTTTGCGCCTGCAACCAACTGCAACCCGGCAGCCGGTATAAATTCATTATCAACAGGGTTTGCCGTAACTGCAATCTGCGAATTTTCCGGCATGGCAGGCGTGCGCATATTATAGCCGCCCATGATGTTTACCGGCGTATTGCTGGTGCGCGCTACGCTTATTACATCAGCGTTCTGCTTAAATTCCGTTTTCATAAGGGCAACATTGGTTGCCATATAAGGAATGGGCAACACCATAACATGCTCCCGGCAGTAGCCTAATTTTTTATGCTGGATATAGTATAGCTGCTGCTGAATAATAAAGGTAGATACAATAAGAAAAACAGAAATTACAAACTGGAACACAATTAAAGATTGCCTGAGCCATTGCCCTGATGCTGCATTTTTAAATGCTCCTTTTAAAACCTTCGCCGGCTGAAAGGAGGATAGTATCAATGCAGGATAACTGCCCGCAGCAAAACTCACAACCACGATAATTAAAACAGCAACAGCAAGCACGGGCAAAGAGAACAGGGAAGACAGTTGCAACTGCTGGCTGGTAAGCCGGCTGAAGGGAGGCAGCAGTAAAGCCGCACATACTAAACCCAGAAAAACAGCAATGCAGCATACAACAGCCGATTCACCGATAAACTGCCAGAATATTTGTGCTTTTTGTGCGCCGGCCACTTTGCGTATGCTCACTTCTTTGGCGCGCTCCACCGATCTTGCCGTGCTCAGGTTAATATAAGTAAAGCAGGCAATAATCAATATCAGCAGTGCAACGCCTGCCAGTATGTATATATAGGTTATGCTAACATTGGGCGCAAAAGCATCATAAGGCGAATACAGGTGAATTGTATTGAAAGGCTCGAGGTAAAAATTCACGGTAGCATGCTGGCCTTCCATTTCTTTCTTCATAAAGGCCGGCAATTTGGCCTGCAGGCTGCTGATGGCATGTTTATCATTCAACAATAAATAAGTGGTGTAGTTGGCGTCCCAGTAAGATGCTTCACGCTCCCTGCTTATGCCTAATGAAGAAAAAGAAGCAATAAAATCAAACTGTATTTGCGAATTGGCCGGACAGTCTGCCACCAGGCCGGTTATTTTATAAAGATTGCTGTCGCCTGTAAGCTGCAATGTTTTGCCAACCGGGTCTTCATTGCCAAAATATTTTTTCGCAGACGATTGAGTAAGCACAACGCTATAGGGCTCAGACAGCACCGCGCTTTTATTGCCTTTTAATAAGTTAAAGCTGAATATGTTGAAAAATGAAGCGCCGGCATACATAAAATTATTTTCTGTAATAAGGTTATTGTTATAACGAACTATTCTTTTACTGTTCGTCATTATAACAGCGTCCTTCACTTCAGGAAAGTTTTGCTTCATCACCATCGGCACACGCACACTGGTATAATTGCCTCCGTTGCTGACATCGCTGCCCTCAAAGCTGTATTCCATAATTACACGGGCAATGCGGCCGCCGTTTACCTGGAACGCATCAAAGCTTAGCTGCTGCTGTATGTATAAAGCAATCAGCAGGCAACTGGTTAAGCCGATTGTAAGGCCGGTAATATTGATGAAAGAAAATGTTTTGTTCTTCCTGAAATTCCTGGAGATGGTTTTTAAGTAATTCCTGAACATAAGTTATAATTTCTGATGTGAGAAGTTGTGAGCTGTCAGATGCGAGCTATCAGCTTCAAAATAATCCTGTCAATCCATAAATCCAATAAATCCCGGTTCAGACATTTGGTTTTCCCAACCATTATGCCAATGCTGAAACCCTTATGCAGCGGGCATTTCAGAAAGTGTTTGGCAAATAACTGTCCGTTTCCGAACAGTTTGTGTGCGGTTGTGCACGCAATGCACAATGTATTACAGCTTTACCGGTCAGACGCTTAAAAAGCGTCTGACCGCATTTATCTCCGCTAATCCATTTTAT
Organism: Parafilimonas sp.; assembly: GCF_047606085.1. Lineage (GTDB taxonomy): Bacteria > Bacteroidota > Bacteroidia > Chitinophagales > Chitinophagaceae > Parafilimonas. The sequence continues at coordinate 3,342 of NZ_JASGEX010000025.1, read as the reverse complement.
CAACTACCAGGTCGCCGAAATGCAGGCCTTTATCAATATAGGGGTTGCCTTTGTAATGCACCTGTGCGCTTCCAAAGGCGGTGATCTTTATCCGGTCTGATACATGCAGCTTAAAATCCGGTTCACCATAAGCAATCACACGGCTGGTGCTGCCATTGGCGGCAAGGCTGTTTACTTTGCCATCGCCATAGCAGGTGTATTTCTGGTTTTTAATGGCGCCCGATTTTATATGCAGCGAGCCCTCTCCATACATGATGCTGGAAAGCTCCTCCGCATTCAGTTCTTTAAATGTTACGTCCGGTTCACCGTACATTCTCAATACAAACAAGTTGCTTTCAACCGGGCCTGAACAAAGCACGGTTTCCTCCCCGCGCACAGAAAGCGCTTCCAGCATTTTATACGTTATGGTTGCCGTTACGGAAGTTTTAGGGTATAGTGAATAGGTTTCTGTATAGCCGTCCTTATATCCTTTCTCATTTTTTGGAAGGTCTTTGGCGCCTTCCAGGTAAATGCGCAGGGTGTTGTTGTTTACTTCAATATGCAGTTTGCCTGCATCAACCTGTATATCATCAATTTTTACGCTTTCTTCATCGCCCTGCACAAGCGAAACCTGTATATACGGGCTAACGATAACTTTACTGAAATGATCAACTTTTTTTGTTTGCGCAATAACGGTGCCGGCGGCAAACAACAGCAATGTTGAGATAAAAGCTTTCAATAAGTTCATGATTATTTTTTTAAGATGATGCACTGAAATAAAACAATCGTATAAACGCACTGCCTGCATGTATGTTACAGGAAAATAAAAATTTAACGGCGCCGGTTTCCTTTATTTTGAAAACAGGCGCTGGCCTTCTCATATTTCCGGAAAATTAAGCATTGCCTTCCTGTTATTGCCGGCCCTTTTCATCCATTCAGCCAGGCCGGAGAAAGCCAGCACCAGCAATACAAGATAATACACACTTGTAAACACATAGCCTTTTACAAAGTATAAAGGAATGGAGGCAAAGTTGGTAGCTATCCACCAATACCAGCTTTCCACTTTTTTCTTTGCCATGAGCCACATACCCGTATAAGCGGTGGCGCTGGCAAAAGCATCGGCCCAGGGAATGGCGCCCGGCGCGAAAGACCGTTTTAAATAAGTAAGAATGAAAAATATGCCGGCATAGAATGCAGTGAAGAATAAAACCTGCTGCAGCCATTGTTTGCCGGTAGAGAACTTTACCTGTACAATATGCTGCTGCTGCGCATCCTTCCCGGCCCATAATATCCAGCCGTATATGCTCATGATGGTGTAATAAAGGTTCACGCTGGCTTCGCCGAATAAATGCCCCTTTAAGCTGAGCCAGATATAAATAATGGTGTTTACCAGCCCGGTGGGATATACCCAGATATTTTCCAGCCTTGAAAAATATACGCTGGCAATGCCGGTAAATACAGCAATGTATTCAAGCCCGGTGGTTGCCCGCATGCCTTCGGTAAACTGTTGCCAGATGGTGTTGAAGTCCATGCATCAAAATTGGGCTGTAAAGTTTGAAAGAGAAAATTTATGCCTGTTTCATTCGTGCATATTTGTTTTTTTAATGGCCTCATGCCTGTCCCGAACTTGCTTCGGGAGAACCTCGCTATGTACCTGCCTCACCGGCAGGCATTCCCCTCCCGAAACTGGTTCGGGACAGGCTGTGTGAGAAAAATTATCATGCTCGGTTTCATTCGTACGAGTTTGTTTTTTTAATGGCCTCATGGAACGCTACATATACCTGCCTCGCCGGCCGGTATTTCCCTTTGTGTAAAAATTTTACATGGTCGTTTCATCACAAAACTTTTTTGGGGCGGCGAATATAGAGGAGAATGGAGAAAGAAAAAATGGAAGTTATGAACAGGAGGGGAGACTAAGAGCATACTCAATGTTCAACAACACAATATTCAATAATCAATCAATGTCGTTTAGTTAACCTCACCCTAAATCCCTCTCCAAAGGAGAGGGCCTTTGTAAACATTCCTTAACTAAACGACATTGATTATTTTAAATTAAAACCTAACTAAACGTCATTTTGAATCTTCAACAGGCAATAATGTGCTTACGGCAATGCGGTTCCAGGCGTTTATTAAAACGATTGACATGATGATGTGCGTTATTTGTTCATCAGTAAAATATTGCTGCGCCTGTTTATATGCTTCATCGGAAACGCCATGCCTGCTTATGAGCGTTACTTCTTCCGTTAAGGCCAGCAGGGCTTTTTCTTCCGGCGTGAACAAACCTGTTTCGCGCCATGCGTTCAGCAGGAAAATGCGTTGCTGTGTTTCGCCATATTTTAATGCACCTTGTGTATGCATGTTTAAACAAAATGCGCACCGGTTTATTTGTGATGCCCTTATTTTGATAAGCTCTTTTTGTATGGGCGTGATGGATATGCTGCTTAATGCGGCTGATAAGGCGTACATGCCTTTGTATGCTTCGGGAAATGTTTTCGCAATATTGACTCTTTGTTCCATGATATAATTTTTTACGGCAACGAAGCTATTAAAAGCCCGGGCATCGCAGCGCCGTTTATGTAATCGGGCGCATTTCAAATTTTCGCTCCATTCATAAATTTCCGGTCGGTGAGACACCGACCGGTAGCGGGCTCTACAGGCGGGTGTCCACCCGCCTGCGAAAATTTGAAATGCACCCATGTAATCCATCAGCAACTGTCAATATTTTTTTCTTGCTGCCAATGAAGTTAACAACCATCCAAAGGCAATGCAGCACCATGCTATTTTTACAAAAATTAAGAAATTCATACCTGTTGGTTTTTGTAGCTGCAAACTATTTATTGCATGAAAAAAGAGGAATAGCGGGTCGGTTAATTTAATGAAAATGTAGGCGAAAGGGCAAATAAATGCGATGATTCGGGGCAGGGCACTCCCTGTATTTTGAAGGCGTTAACATAAGGAAAAGCTAACTGCGGCTGAGCCTGTTTTAAGCCAGAAGCTGTTTGAAAAAGCATAATAAGCAGGTATGCCACGAAGGCGTAAAGATATTGGCGCTCTGCCGCATCGCAGGCCTTGATCTTTCATACCTGTTGTGCCTTTTGGCAGCACTTGTTTAAAAATTATTTACTTTACTTTTTTATTTTAACGATCGCAGCCAGATGAATCATTTAAAAACGCCCGACTACATTGTATTCCTTATCTATTTTATTGTTGTTTCCGTGTATGGCTACCGGATATACCATATACTAAATTGTCTAAATAATTCCGATTTTGTAACTTTGTTGAAAAACCATGAGTTACAAAATTTCCCTATCAGTAAAGGAACAAAGAGAATTAAAGTACCTATTACAAAAGACGGAACAGGCC
>NZ_JASGEX010000024.1:0-3244 GCF_047606085.1 Parafilimonas sp. | reverse complement strand
CTTGAAAAAACGGCGGCAGCTATCTTCATCGGCATACCTGCTGAAAAATTCTGACATATTCATAGCTAATTATTTTAGACAAAAATACTAATATAATTAGCTATTTCCAAATTACGGATAGTCATTAATCTTGTTAATCTTATAATCCTGTAAATCCAGGTTCAGACAAAAAGAGAGCAGCAGCAAACGCTGCTGCCCGTCCGTTGCTTATGACCATTCTAACTAAAAGAACCCGAGTTTTTGTCTGCTGTAGGAAATCAGCATGTTCTTGGTCTGGCGATAATGGTTCAGCATCATTTTATGCGTTTCTCTGCCGAAGCCTGATTTTTTATACCCGCCAAACGGAGCATGTGCAGGATAAGCATGATAACAATTCACCCACACGCGGCCTGCCTGTATAGCCCTTGGCACCTGGTACATTTCATGCGCATCCCTTGTCCATACACCGGCGCCCAAACCATATAAAGTATCATTGGCTATGCTGATGGCTTCTTCTGTTGTTTTAAATGTTGTAACCGATGTAACAGGTCCGAATATTTCTTCCCGGAAAATGCGCATTTTGTTGTTGCCTTTAAAGATGGTTGGCTGAATATAATAACCATGTTCAAGGCCGCTGTTTTGATGGAAAGCTTCACCACCGCATAATACTTCTGCGCCTTCCTGTTTGCCTATGTCGAGATAGCTGAGTATTTTATTGTACTGGTCTTCGCTGGCCTGTGCGCCCATCATTACAGTGGGGTCCAATGGATTGCCCATCTTAATGGCTTTGGTGCGCTGCAGCACTCGGCTCATAAACTTATCGTATATCTTTTCATGCACCAGCACACGGCTGGGGCAGGTGCAAACTTCACCCTGGTTAAGCGCAAACATTACGGCGCCTTCAATGGCCTTATCAAAAAAATCATCATCGGCATCCGCCACAGATTCAAAGAAAATATTGGGGCTCTTGCCGCCTAATTCCATAGTAACAGGAATGATGTTTTCTGAAGCGTATTGCAGAATCAAACGCCCGGTGGTTGTTTCGCCCGTAAAAGCCACTTTATTTACTTTAGGCGATTGCGCCAGCGGCTTGCCTGCTTCCGAGCCAAAACCCGTAACGATATTTAAAACCCCTTTGGGCAAAATATCGCCGATGAGCTCCATCAGGCACATGATGCTTGTAGGCGTTTGCTCGGCCGGTTTTACCACTACCGTACAGCCCGCCGCCAATGCCGGCGCAATCTTCCATGCGGCCATAAGCAATGGAAAATTCCATGGAATGATCTGCCCCACAACGCCAATCGGTTCATGTAAATTAATGCTTACGGTTGTTTCATCATGCTCGCTTATCGTTCCTTCTTCGCTGCGGATAACACCGGCAAAATAGCGGAAGTGATCAATCACCAAAGGCAAATCGGCTGCTTTGGTTTCTCTGAGCGCTTTACCATTATCAATAGTTTCTATAATAGCAAGCTGCTCTAAATTATCTTCAATAACCTGTGCAATCTTTAATAACAAATTGCTGCGATAAGCAGCTGCTGTTTTGCTCCAGGTTTTAAATGCCGCTGCAGCGGCATCAATGGCTTTATCAATATCTTTTGCATTGCCCCTTGCGGCTTTGGTAAAAGGTTTGCCATCAATGGGAGAAATATTGTCAAAATATTCACCACTGCTCGGGGTTACCCATTCACCTCCGATATAGTGATCGTATTTTTCTTTAAATCGGGGCCTGATGGCCATGGCAGGCTTTGGCGCTGCTGCTGTTGTACTCATATAGAAGCTTTATTTCGTTATTTAATACCTCTAACTTCCGCTTTTCATTATTCAAATGCCCACACAATTGTACTCTTTTGTAGCACAATTGTACTTTTAACTGATTTTCATAAAAAGGAATGGTATATTAGTGATTCAAAAAAAATATTATTCAGGCTATGAAAAGTTTTCTTAATAAGATAGACCTTACCCATCCTAAATACCTGCAAACACTGGTGGAGAACAGGCGGGTCTTTAACCTGAAGAATTGTGAACTGAATGTTTTTGAAAGTTACCAGGAAACATATCGTGTGCCGCTTACCTTTAATGATTTTGTTATTACCAGCATGGTGCGTGGCAAAAAGGTGATGCACCTGTTTGATAAGCCCGCATTTAATTATTTGCCCGGCGAAACCGTTATTGTTCCTGCCAACGCTACAATGGTAATTGACTTTCCGGAAGCAAATGTGGCTAACCCTACCCAATGTATTGCGCTGGCCGTTGACAAGCCTTATGTTAATGATATATTGAATTACCTGAACGAGTTTTATAATGATAAGGATATCTGGTATGACTGGAAGCTGCAATTCAATCAATATCATTTTGCCAACGACAATGAAGTAAGCGCCCTTATTAATAAACTGATACGAATTTGCAGCAGCAGCGACGTTGCTAAAAATATTTATGCCGATCTCAGTTTGAAAGAGCTGCTGATAAGGCTGGTGCAAAGCCAGCATTTAATGCAGGTTGCATCAGAAGCCGGCGATTCTGCCAATAAAAGCCGCATGCATTATGTGCTGAATTTTATTGAACAGCATCTCACCGAAAAAATTTCTGTTGATACCTTATCCCGCAAGGCGTATTTAAACCGCAACGATTTTTTTAAATGGTTTAAAGAACAATTTGGCATTACACCGCTTGAGTATATAAACCGTGAAAGAATAAAGCTTGCCAAGCATTTATTAGCCGATCCTAAAAACAGTATCAGTGAAGTGAGCTATCAATGCGGTTTCAGCGATATTAATTATTTTGTGCGCCTTTTTAAAAAAACGGAAGGTATTACGCCCGGCGCCTATAAGGGCTGTTTACATAATCAACATTGATCATATTCAATGCTTACACAAATAATACGGTGTTTCTTTTTCTGTTCAGGGAAATGATTGCGGCCGGCAGGTCTTTTTTGTTAGCCGCACGCTACGCACGATTCTTACAGCTTATTTTATGACTGCTGCCGGTTAATAACACCATACCAGGGCAGACGCATTAAAATTCTTATGAAGAGCCATCGGTTCGATTCAATTTTGTAAAGCCGTGCTTTAGCACGGTTATAGAGGAGTTTCCATAGAAATAAGTGCCATCGGCACGGTGCATAATGTAACGAGCCGATGGCTCTCAACAACATTTTGATGGTTTTAAACGGGTTGAAACCCGTTTTTACAATATTTTTTCGAAGCTACGCTTCTTTTTATGCCTTTAAAATTTTAATGCGTCTGCCTTGGTGCGCAGCCTGATT
>NZ_JASGEX010000023.1:0-21734 GCF_047606085.1 Parafilimonas sp. | reverse complement strand
CTGCTGAAGAATAATGCCAGCAAAAAAACAAGCATTAAAAAGAAAAGGCTGCTATCTGCCCTCAATGATGACTTTCTTGCTAAAACTGTCTTTAAAGAAAATTTTTAGATGCGTTTGCCCTGGGCAACTGACGGGTCTCCAGACTTTTTTCTATACCTTCACAAACTTTCTGCCTACGCTTGCACTTATTCCACAACTTTCTCCTACCTTTGCCGCCCCAAAAGTTCTTTTAGAATATTTTCCCGAAAGCTTTCGGGGATAAACTTGGGAGTCGTCCTGATAAAATTTCAGGAGACGTTTGAACCAATAAAATTTATAAAAATGGCTAAAGAAATCTCCGGCTTTGTAAAGCTGCAGGTAAAAGGCGGTCAGGCAAATCCGGCGCCTCCCGTAGGTCCTGCGCTTGGCTCCAAGGGTGTGAACATCATGGAATTCTGCAAACAGTTCAATGCCCGCACACAGGATAAAATAGGAAAAGTGCTTCCTGTTTTAATTACTGTTTATACGGATAAGTCTTTCGACTTCGTTATCAAAACTCCTCCCGCTTCAGTTCAGTTAATGGAAGCTGCCAAAATTCAGAAAGGTTCCAAAGAAAGCAACCGTAATAAGGTTGGTAAAGTAACCTGGGCTCAGGTTGAGGCTATTGCCAAAGACAAAATGCCCGACCTCAATTGCTTTACGGTTGAGAGCGCAATGAAAATGGTTGCCGGTACTGCCCGCAGCCTGGGTTTAAATGTGGAAGGCACAGCGCCCTGGAACAATTAAGCCCCGCCCCTATCCCCTAAAGGGGGAATATTAATGGGTATTAAAAAACTTTAAAAGAATTAAAATGGCAAAGCTTTCAAAAAAGAGAAAAGCAGTTGAGTCAAAAGTTGACAAAAACAAATTATATAATTTAAAAGATGCATCTGCGCTGGTAAAAGAAGTGAACACGGCGAAATTTGATGCTTCTGTTGACCTGCATATACGCCTGGGCGTTGACCCTAAAAAGGCCGATCAGCAGGTGCGCGGTACCGTTAGCTTACCGCATGGTACCGGTAAAACAAAAAAAGTATTGGTATTATGCCCGGCTGATAAAGAAGAAGCTGCAAAAGGTGCAGGCGCCGATTTTGTAGGCCTGGATGAATTTGTTCAGAAAATTGAAGGTGGCTGGACGGATGTTGATGTCATCATCGCCACGCCGTCTGTAATGCCCAAAATTGGTAAACTGGGTAAAATTTTAGGCCCGCGCAACTTAATGCCGAACCCTAAAACCGGTACCGTTACCAACGATGTGGCTGCTGCAGTAAACGAAGTAAAAGGCGGTAAAATCGCTTTCAAGGTTGATAAAGCCGGTATTGTGCATGCTTCTATCGGCCGCGTATCTTTCACGCCTGAAAAATTAGCGGCCAATGGCCAGGAATTGATCAATACCATCATCAAATTAAAACCAACAACAGCCAAAGGCATTTACCTCAAAGGCGTAAGCGTTGCCAGCTCCATGAGCCCGGGCATTACTGTTGACACAAAATCTGTTCACTAAAGCCCATCCCGGCCTTCCCAAAGGGAAGGAGTAAGAAGGCATAAAAAATATTCTTATGACTAAGGATCAAAAAAACGAAGTGATTGAAGCGCTGAAAGAGAAATTCAATCAATATAATAACTTCTATGTTACCAACACAGAAGCATTAACAGTTGACCAGATCGGTAAACTGCGCCGTATATGTTTCAACAAAAATGTTGAAATGAAAGTGGCTAAAAACACATTGATTAAAAAAGCGCTTGAAAGCATTGATTCGGAAAGATATTCCGGCATGTTTGAAAGCCTGAACGGCGTTACTGCTTTAATGTTCAGCGAAAACCCGAAAGAACCGGCATTGATCATCAGTTCTTTCCGCAGCGACAGCAAAACAGAAAAACCTGTTTTGAAAGCAGCTTATATTGACAGCGATGTTTTTGTAGGCAATGATCAGCTTGAAACATTAAAAACGCTCAAAAGCAAGAACGATCTTATCGGGGAAATCATTGGCCTGTTACAGTCACCTGCCAAGAATGTTATCAGCGGCCTGAATGCAGGCGGCAAGCTGGCAAGCCTGGTAAAGGCGCTGGAAGAAAGAGCGAGTTAACGGCCTCCCCAAACCCCTCCAAAGGATGGGCTTTGTAAGAGGTTGAATAATATAAACAACATTAAGTAAGCACGTTCTAACAAATCCTTCCCTTCGGGAAGGATTTAGGATGGGCTAACATATTATCCCCTGCCTGAAGGGATAACACACAAGTTTTTTTAATAACTACCGCCGGAGCACAGGCAATGAAGGCGGCAAAAATTTGAAACCATGGCAGATTTAAAAGCATTTGCAGAACAACTGGTTAACCTCACCGTAAAAGAGGTAAATGAATTAGCAAAAATTCTTAAAGAAGAGTACGGCATTGAACCCGCGGCTGCTGCTGTAGCTGTAGCTGGTCCTGCTGCAGGCGGTGCTGCTGCTCCTGCTGCTGAAGAAAAAACAGCTTTTGATGTAATTCTGAAAGGCGGCGGCGCTAACAAATTACAGGTTGTAAAAATCGTGAAAGACTTAACTGGCCTTGGCCTGAAAGAAGCCAAAGATTTAGTTGACGGCGCTCCGAAACCTGTAAAAGAAGGCGTTGCTAAAGCTGAAGCAGAAGAAATTGCAGCTAAGCTGAAAGAGGCAGGCGCTGATGTAGAAGTAAAATAATTCTACCATCTCTTCAAAAGGTAATGAAATACAAAAGGTCCCGTCAACGTTTCCCGGCGGGATTTTTTGTTGGTATAAGTTAAGCATTTGGGCTGTGGGCTGCAGCGCAGGCATGAAGCTGTAGTCCGGGCTGTCCGTTACTACTCCGCCACAAATGCAGCCGCACAAAGCCTTCAGCGGGGTATCCACTTCCATCCCGCAGCTATTCAGTAATTGATACATTATTCAGCAGCAAACCTGCGGCAATAAGGCAGCAGTGAAAAATAAATATGCAAACAAAATATTGCATATTGCACATTTGTTTTGAATACTTATAATTGTATTAATGTTGCTAACCCAAATTAAAAAAAGATTATTGTCATGACGAAACTCTTTACCCATATACGCATACTAACAGTGCTTTTCATCATTGTGCTTGTGTTAAGCGGCGTAACCGTATTCCCAATTCAAACAGAATTGAAACTGGCAGTTGATGCCAATATTTTTGAAGATGGTTCAACCATACAACTTTGGCTGGCAAAGGTTTTAAATGGTGTAGAAAACACAAAAAAAGAATATCCTTTTCTTTTCTATGGTTTCGACTGGCTGGCATTTGCACACATTATGATTGCCGTTTTATTCATCGGCGTGTACCAGCATCCCGTGCGCAACCGCTGGATCATTGACTGGGCTATCATAACTTGTATTTGCATCATTCCATTGGCTTTTATTTGCGGCAGCATGCGCGGTATTCCTTTCTTTCATATACTTATAGATTGTTCGTTCGGTGTAGTTGGGCTGATCGTTTTACTCATCATTCAAAACCGTACAAGCAAGCTTAAAAAGTATAGAGCAAAGGAAAAGACAAACCGCTCTTAATACGTAATTATAAGTTTACTTTTGCGCCCGTTTCCATAACTTAATTCAACTGACATGACCATACAACAAGCGCAGCAAAATGTTGATGAATGGATTAAAACCACCGGCGTACGCTATTTCAATGAGCTTACCAATCTCGGTATTTTAATGGAAGAAGTGGGAGAGCTGTCGAGGTTAATGGTACGCACTTATGGTGAACAATCTTTTAAGGAATCAGACAAAAACAAATCATTAAGTGATGAGATGGCCGATGTGCTTTGGGTGTTGCTTTGCCTCGCCAACCAAACCGGTGTTGACTTAACAGAAGCCCTGCAAAAGAATTTTGAAAAGAAAAACATACGCGATGCAACGAGGCATAAGGAGAATGAAAAGCTAAAGGGAAGTTGATTGGGTGATAAGTTGAAGGGTTGATTAGTTGATATGTTGTGGAATTAGGAATTTGTAATTGGGAATTAGGGATAAACTTGTGAACAAGTGAACGTGTGAACTTTTGAACTAATAAAAGAACATTGAAAGAATTAACCTACAACATATCAGAAATAAAAACTGTTGCCCGGCAACTTTGGCATGCATTCAGTTCAAAAAAAATATGGGCGTTTTATGCCGAAATGGGCAGCGGTAAAACCACGCTTATTCATGCCTTATGTGATGTATTGCAGGTGAAGGATGCGGTGAGCAGCCCTACATTTGCCATCATAAATGAATATACCAGTCCTGTTGCCGGAGCAATTTATCATATTGACGGGTATCGCATAAAAGATGAAACGGAAGCTGTACAGGCGGGCTGCGAAGACTGTATAGAGAGCGGTAATTATTGTTTTGTAGAATGGCCCGAAAAATTTCCGGGGCTTTTGCCCGAAGAAAGTTTGCATATTGCACTGAATTTTATTGATAATAATACACGAAAGCTTGTAATTGAGTAAAAACTAATTTAACTTATATTATTTTTATAGCCCCAATTAATTAAAGCATGGCAACCACAAAGCCAATCATCAGCGGCGGTTTTAGCTTTGAAACACAGGAAGAAACCCTGGATATTAAACCACAAAGTGCCAGGCTAACCATTGGTCTTCCCAAGGAAACAGTGATGCAGGAAAACCGCGTGGCGCTTATTCCCGAAGCCATTAATGTGCTGGTGAGCAATGGCCATCAGGTAATTGTGGAAACGAAGGCAGGAGAAGGCAGTAATTACTCCGACCGCGATTTTAGTGAGGCCGGCGCTGAAATAGCATTAAAAAAGAAAGATGTTTATAAAGCGCCGATTCTTATAAAGAGTGCGCCTGTAATGGAAGAAGACCTTCCTCATCTCCAGTTAAATCAAACTATTATTTCGCCTATTCATCTTTCCATGTTAAAGAAGGAATTGGTTGAAAAAATGATGGAGAGAAAGATCACTGCATTAGGCTTTGAAAACCTGAAAGATGATAGCGGCACTTTTCCTATTGTTCGGTGTATGAGTGAAATTGCCGGCAGCGCTGCTATGCTGATCGCCGGCCAATACCTTGGCACCCGCGAAAAGGGCAGAGGTGTTTTATTGGGTGGCATTAGCGGCATCCCCCCCACAAAAGTTATTATTATCGGCGCCGGTGTGGTGGGAGAATTTGCTACACGCACGGCGCTGGCCATGGGTGCGTCTGTTAAGGTTTTTGATAACAACGTTTACCGTTTAAAACGGCTGCAGAATAATCTCGGCATGCGCGTTTGGACAAGCGTTATGGAGCCGCGCATTCTTGCCAAACAATTAAAAACCTGTGATGTGGCGGTTGGCGCATTAACCAACCACGGCGGCAGAAGCCCGATTGTGGTTACCGAAGAAATGGTGGAAAGAATGCGTAACGGCAGCGTTATTATTGATGTGAGCATTGACCGCGGCGGCTGTTTTGAAACCAGTGAAATTACAACGCATCAGCATCCAACCTTTGTAAAGCATGGTGTGATACATTATTGCGTACCGAATATTCCAAGTGGTTATGCGCGTACGGCCAGCCATGCCATCAGCAATGTGCTCATGCCTTTGTTATTAGATGCCTGCGATGCCGGAGGTATTGAGGAAATGATGTGGCACAATTTTAACCTTCGTAATGGCGTGTATATGTACCGTGGGCATCTTACCGATTTATATATCAGCCAGCGCTTTGATTTAAAGTTTACCGATTTGAATTTGCTGATTGCAAGCAAGCGGTGAGATACTGCACGCTATTGTATTCCAGGTGAATTTTGAGTTGTAAACTGTGAGCGGATAATGCATGTTTGACGGCGTGTCATTTGCCAATAACCCTGAACACCGGGATTCTCATATAGGCCGGTTCACTGTAAGGTGAATGCGTATAAACAAAATACAATTGTTGCCGGGCGGAGGCTGCAAAAGCGGCATTGCTTTTCTTTTTCTCTTCCAGCTGGCTGCGCACTTCCGGGTGTTGTTTTAAATAAGCTGCCGCAATATCTTCCCACCGGTAATCGCTGTAAAATTCTTTGCGTTGAAGAATGGCATCAAAAAAATTCCATGCAAAAAAACTATCATCGCCTAAAGGTTCTAAAGTTTCAACAATATACCTGTCAGTATTTTGGCCTGTATAAATTATATAATCGCCTTTTAAAAAATGAATAGAATCAGCAAGTGTGCTTAACTGAATATCATCATTGCGGTGATGTTTTTCATAAGCTTTTGGCATGGCTTTATAATCATCCACTTTATAATATTCAACGCTAACTGTGGTATCATTTTTAAACTGGTGCATAATAACATTATTGAGCTTTAGCCGCTCAATTACATCGTGCCATCCTTGCGGAATGATGTAGGCTTCCGGCTTTTGCACCGTTACTGATGGCGTGAAATAATCATAGAATAGTATTTCTTTTTCAAAAGGTTTTAAATGATCGTAGAAATAGCGCGGCAAGCCGGTAACATCACTTATCGTCATTGCTGTATCATAACCTTTAAAATTAATCTTATCAAACTTTGATGAATCTGTTTTCCAGCTTAACGGAAAATCTTTTTGTTGTTTGATAGCATTAATGGAAGCAGCCCTTTTTGTAAGAATATCATTCGAAAATTTTGATGCTTCTTCCAGTACGGTTTGCATAAAACTGTATGTGCTTTCTACACGGCCTTTGTAAGGTTTCAGCATGTGTGTTTCGGGCATAAAAGCTATTGTTTCAAATAAAGCGGCATAACCGGTGCTGTATCTTGGCGCATCGTAAAAAGCATCCCAGCCATTCTTCAGGCTGCTTTCTTCAAAATTCACATAAGGGCACATATCCCAGTTTTTTTCCTGCATGCCTTTATATAAAGCGGGCTCAAAAACATCATGCAAAAAATTTCCTGTCTCTTTACCAAGCTTGTTATGCTGTGTGGTAAGCATGGTTATCGTATGCTGGTAATCGGCGCCATCGCTTACATGGTTATCAATAAAAATATCAGGATTGAGCTGTTGAAATATTTTTTCAAATGCAAAAGCATTTTTAGAATCGGCTTTAATAAAATCCCTGTTCAAATCAAGATTTTCTGCATTGCCGCGAAAGCCATAGCTCTCCGGCCCATTTTGATTCACTCTCGAAAAACTATTCCTGTTCAAGCTTCCGCCAATATTATACACAGGAATTACAGCAAACACTACATTGTTAGGCGCTTTCAGTTTTCCCTGCGCCAGGTTTCTTAAAAACATCATGCTTGCATCAATGCCATCCGGCTCGCCGGGGTGAATGCCGTTATTAACCAATACCACAACTTTATGTTGTTTATGCCAGTTTGCAGCATTAAAATCTTTATCGGCAGAAAATAAAACAATATGCAGCGGGTAACCCGCATCGGTTGTATCGCCGGCTATCATCTTTATTACCGGGTAAGCTTTTGCGAGTTGTTTATAATAGTCAATGCACTCAAAATAAGTGGCGGTTTGTTTGCCATCTGATTTTTCGAAAGCAGTGATAAAGTTTTGCGGAAATGCTATGGCAGCCGTTATTAAAAATATGAACAGAAGAAAAATTTTTTGCATGAGTTAAAGTTAAGGGTTGGATAAACATTACCGCATTATGGTTTGCAGAGATTCAATCAGGCGATTGGCTTTTTTTAGAGATCATTTTTTTGTTTTAAAGAAGGTTTTGTTTTTATTTCTGTCAGGCCGCCGCCAATCTTTTTCAACAAAATTCTTCTATAAGACCTACCCTTTCTTCCGGCAGCCTGACAAGCTTTCCTTCATAGGAATTTTTTTTGCAAGAACAATTTAAATGATAATTGTAGTTGCCTGATAACCTCAAATAAAAATTCCCTCCGCAATGCGAAAGGAATTTCACAACATTCAACAACGAAATATGTTTAAGCCGTAGCTTTTGCCTTTTTAGACAATTTACTTTTAAGGTTGCTGGCTTTATTTTTATGAATAACGCCTCTTTTTGCAAGCTTGTCAATCATAGAAATAACAGAAGGAAGTGATTCGCCATAAGTTTTCTCATCAGCAGAAGCCTTTAAATCGCGAATGGCATTGCGGGTAGTTTTGCCATAATATTTATTCCGTTCCCTGCGCTTTGCTGCCTGGCGCACATCTTTCTTGGTAGCTTTATGATTTGCCATAATAATTTTTTCGGACGGCAAAGGTAAGGGAATCAAATGGTTTATTTGCAAGTTTTACCTGCGGAATTTCTTTTCAAAAAATATCAAAACTGTGGAAAAATAAGCTTTTCGGCTTTTTTTAACCTGTTATTTACAAAAATAACTTCACCAATCTCGCCTTAAAATGAACGATATTTGCACTCTCATTTTAAAAACGAGATAAATTGCCTCCATGAAGGATTTTTCATACATAACAAGCTCGCATCCGGCATATATAGAGCATTTATACCAGGATTTTGTAAAGGATCCCAACAGTGTGGACCCTGAAATGAAAAAATTTTTTGAAGGATTTGATTTTGCCGTTTCAAATAGTAATACAAACGGCAAGCATACGAATGGTGCAGAAGTTATAGTGCCGGTAAAAACGTCTGAAACCCTAACTTCCAACCCTGATGCCAAGACGGATTGGATGAAAGAAATCCGTGTCTATAGGCTTATTCTTGGATATAGGAATAAAGGTCATTTACTGGCTGATACCAACCCTATCCGAAAACGTAAAGACCGTGGCGCCAACCTCGATCTTTCTTTTTTTGGTTTGGGCGAAGCTGACCTGGATAAAACTTTTGAAGCGGGTAACCTTGTTGGTTTGGGCGGAACAACCTTGCGCAATATTTTCAACCATCTTAAAGCCTGTTATGCTTCGCATGTGGGCATTGAATTCAAGTATATCAGCGATCAGAAACAGATTGACTGGCTAACGAATGAAGTGGAAAGAAAATTTACCAATCCTCTTCCCATCGAAACCAAAAAATGGATACTTGAAAAACTGAACCAGGGCGTAATGTTTGAAAAATTCCTGCATACCAAATATGTGGGGCAGAAGCGGTTTTCATTAGAAGGCGGTGAAACTACCATCCCGGCCCTTGATACCATGATCCAGATTGGCGCAGAGCATGGCGTTGAAGAAGTGGTGATAGGCATGGCACATCGCGGGAGACTGAATGTGCTGGCCAATATTTTAGGTAAAACTTATGAACAGATATTCAGCGAATTTGAAGGCACGGCCAAGCTGGACCAAACAATGGGCAGCGGCGACGTAAAATACCACATGGGTTATGGCAGCGAAGTGGAAACGAGGAATGGTAAAAAAATACACCTGAAATTAATGCCAAATCCTTCGCACCTGGAAGCTGTAGATCCCGTTGTGGTAGGTTTTTCCAGGGCAAAGGCAGATATATTATATAACAGCGAGTATGATAAAATACTTCCCATCTTGATTCACGGGGATGCTTCTGTTGCGGGCCAGGGAATTGTATATGAAGTAATTCAAATGAGCGACCTGAAAGGTTATTATACCGGTGGCACCATTCATTTTGTTATAAACAACCAGATCGGGTTTACCACAGATTTTGACGATGCAAGAAGCTCTGATTATTGTACTTCTCTGGCAGGCGCTATACAGGCCCCGGTTTTTCATGTGAATGGCGATGACCCGGAAGCTGTAGTTAAATGCGTTGAGATAGCCACCCGTTACCGCCAGGAATTTAACCAGGATATTTTTATTGATATGGTTTGCTATCGCCGCCATGGCCATAACGAGGGCGATGACCCTAAATATACGCAGCCGCATTTGTATAAACTGATTGACGGCCATCCAAACCCGCGTGAAGTTTATACCAGTTATTTAAAAGTGCATGGCGAACCGGATGCGCAGGAATTAGCTTCTCAAATGGAGAAAAAATTCTGGAGCGACCTGCAGGAACGTTTGGATGAAGTGAAGCAGCATCCTTTACCTTATACTTACCAGCAGCCGGAAGCATGGTGGCGAAGCTTAACGAAAGCCACGCCGGAAGATTTTGCTGCATCGCCGGTTACAGCCATCGGCGAAGAGCAGGTAAAGCTTTTGTTTGACGGTTTGATGAAATGGCCTGCTGATTTTCACCCCTTAAAAAAGGTTGAAAAATTATTGCTCGATAAAGTGAAATTATTTGAAGCTGATAAAAAAATTGACTGGGCAACCGGCGAATTGTTAGCGTATGCGTCTTTATTAACGGAAGGTAAAATTGTTCGCATGAGCGGGCAGGATGTTTGCCGCGGCACATTCAGCCACCGCCATGCCGTGTTGCGTGATGAAAATACAGACGAGTCTTACAACCGCCTGAATCATTTCACCGAAGACCAAAAGAAATTTTTTATTTATAATTCCTTGTTAAGCGAATATGGTGTTTTGGGATTTGAATATGGTTATGCCATGGCCAATCCAAATGCACTGGTTTTATGGGAAGCGCAGTTTGGCGATTTCAGCAACGGCGCTCAAACCATGATTGACCAGTTTATTGCCGGCGGCGAACAGAAATGGAATCGCATGAATGGCATTGTAATGCTGTTACCGCATGGTTATGAAGGCCAGGGCCCTGAGCACAGCAGCGCCCGCATGGAAAGGTTTTTGCAATTGTGCGCACAATTAAACCTTGTAATAACCAACATTACCACAGCAGCCAACTTCTTTCATGCATTGCGCCGCCAGTTAGCCTGGAATTTCCGCAAGCCGTTAATTAATTTCTCGCCCAAGGCATATTTGCGTTACCCGGGCAGCTACAGCAATATAAGTGAATTTACACAAGGCGGTTTCAGAGAAACCATTGACGACCCAACCGTAAGCGACCCATCTCAAATTAAAAAAGTACTGTTCTGCACGGGCAAACTATATTTTGAACTGGCAGAAAAAAAGCAGAAAGATAACCGTAACGATGTTGCCCTGATACGCCTCGAGCAGGTATATCCATTGCCGGTAAAACAAGTCAGCGATCTCTATAAAAAATATAATAAAGCCGTATGGTTTTGGGTGCAGGAAGAGCCGTTGAATATGGGCGCCGCGTCATTCCTTCAAATGAATCTGAAAAATATCAATTACGGCGTTATCAGCAGGAGTGCCAGCGCATCAACCGCCAGCGGTTATGCAAAAGTGCATGCACAGGAGCAGGCACAAATTATTGATACGGCGTTTGGTATTTAAAATAAATTTGTGTTGCCGGCAGCTGTAAGTACGGCATTACGGTTGTGTTACTCACTCATACAATATATCTTTACGCAGCAAAAAAAGCTAATGATTCTTAACGCTTCTTATAATCAGGTTTCTATGGGGGAAATTAAAAACAGCTTTGTTGCAGGCAAGGTTAAAGAAATTGTTGGCAGGTACGATAAAGATGCAGAAGTTATTTTATTTGGCAGCCGTGCAAGAGGAGACTGGCATGAAGAAAGTGATTGGGATTTTTTAATACTGAGCGAGTTGGAAGAACGCAGCAATATAAAAGATAAGATAAGAAGGAATATAGCTGAAGAAATAGAATATAAAACCTTTGATGTTGTTTTTACTTTGTATCATAACAAAAAAGTTTGGGAGGAAGATTATGCTGTAACTGATATATATAACAGCATACAGGAAGACGGCATAAGACTATGAAAACAGAAGATGATTATATTGATTATAAATTGGAAAAAGCTCAACAAAGCCTGGAAGCGGCAGAATTACTTTTTAATAATAATTTTTTTGCAGATTCACTTAGCAAAATTTATTATGCTGTTTTTTATGCAGTAAGTGCATGGCTTACCAAAAAAAAATTGAATCCAAAAACACATCAGGGGGTAAAATCTTTATTTCATAAAGAGTTTATATACACCGGGAATGTGAGTAAAGAACAGGGCGAGTTTTTTGATATGTTGCAGGCAAAACGTTTTGAAGTTGATTATGAAGATTATCCTTTTATAAATGAAGAAAAGTTACCGCAATATTTAGAAAATGCAAAAGCACTAATAGCGTTAATTAAAACAAGAATTAAGAATTCATAGTTATGATTGAAATAAAAGTTCCGGCAGTAGGAGAGTCCATTAGCGAAGTAACATTATTGAAATGGTTGAAGAAAGACGGCGAATATGTTGACCGTGATGATGTAATTGCAGAGCTTGAAAGCGAAAAAGCAACCTTTGAAGTTAATGCCGAACAAAGCGGCGTTATAAAATTAATTGCCAAAGAAGGCGATACATTAAATATAGGCGCAGTGCTTGCGAATATTGATGAAAAAGCAAAAGCGCCTGAAGCCGGTGCATCGTCAAGCAGTGGTTTAAAACGCCCGCAGGTTATTGAGCAAACTGAAGAATCACAGCCAAAACCCGGGCCAGCCGGCGAACCTGTAAACAGTAACCAGCAACCTGCCACCGAAACAAAGCCTGCAGGCAAAGGCATTATTGAGTTAAAAGTTCCAACTGTAGGTGAATCTATCAGCGAAGTAACCTTATTAAAATGGGTAAAAAATACCGGCGATATTGTTGAACGGGATGCAGTGATCGCCGAGATGGAAAGCGAGAAAGCAACATTTGAATTAAACGCGGAAGAAGCCGGGCAATTAACACAGGTAGCCAAAGAAGGCGATGTAGTTAAAATTGGCGATGTGGTGGCAACGATTAATACTGATGTGGCGGTGCCGGTAAAGCAGTCAGCAGCCAGCAATCAGCAATCAGCAGAAAACCTGAAACCTGAAACCGGCAACCAGCAGCCTACAATTGCAGTTCAGCAACCTGTAACTGACGTAAAAGCAACGCCTGTTGCATCGGCCATTATCGCAGATAAAAAAGTAAATCCTTCAGATATAAAACCTACCGGCAGCAACGGCAGGATAGTAAAGCATGATGTGCTGGAAGCTTTAGCCCATCCTGCAAAACAACCTTTCAAGGGCCAGGAATTAAACAGCCGCAACGAACGCAGGGAACGCATGAGCAATCTGCGCAAAACCATCAGTCGCCGTTTGGTGGAATCAAAAAATACAACGGCTATGCTCACCACTTTTAATGAAGTGGATATGACACGCATTATGGAAGTGCGCAAACAATATAAGGATGCATTCAACAAAGCGCATGGCGTTAACCTTGGCTTTATGAGCTTTTTTGCGAAGGCTTGCTCTGTTGCATTAAACGAGTGGCCTGCTGTAAATGCTTATATTGACGGAGATGAACTGGTATATCATGATTATGCCGATATCAGCATTGCCGTAAGTACGCCGCGTGGTTTAACGGTTCCTGTTATCCGTAACGTGGAAAGCCTGGGCATGGCTGAGATTGAAAAGAAGGTGATTGAGCTTGCCGGTAAGGCGAGGGACAGCAAACTAACTGCAGAAGATTTGCAGGGTGGAACTTTTACCATTACCAACGGCGGTGTATTTGGCAGTTTAATGAGCACGCCTATCATTAATCTCCCGCAAAGCGCTATTCTCGGCATGCATAAAATTCAGGAAAGGCCCATGGCCGTAAGCGGCCAGGTGGTTATAAGGCCAATGATGTATGTGGCTTTAAGTTATGATCACCGCATAATTGACGGAAGGGAAAGTGTAAGCTTTTTGGTACGCGTAAAAGAGTTACTGGAAAACCCTGAATTGCTGCTGTATCCAAAAGACCCCATCAAAGCGTTGCTGGAAATATAAAATTGATCTTGTTTGAATTTATAAGAAAAGGGCTGAAATTTCTCAGCTCTTTTTTTGTTCGGGTTTCTTCCGCTTATAAAAAAGCAGGAAAGAAATTAGCGCAACGCCTGCAATAACGATCCACCACCAGTGGTTATGAGAGGGAAGCTGAAGGGTAACAACATCTGTGTTGCCTATCAGTATCATATTGGCCCAGTAATAGGGCAGCAGCTTTTCTTTGCTACTGTGTTGAATAAAATATAATTTGGCTTTCTGCAGCGCTTCATCTTTGTCCATGCCTTCAGATAAATACTGGTTGAATTTTTTTGAAATGGTATAAATGGCTTCTTCGTCGGCTTTCCACAAGGTGGCGGCTACAGAAGGAATGCCGGCTGCTGAAAACCCCCTTGCCAGGCTGTAAATGCCTTCGCCTGTTGCAGCCCTGCCAATATTGGTTTCGCAGGCGCTTAATAAAACCAACTGTGTTGCAGGGTTGCTCAGGCGCTGTAATTCTGACAAACGAATAACAGAATCCTGCATAAAAAGCAAAGGCTCATTATCCGTTGTGTCGGCAGAAGCATGTGAGAAGATATTTACGATGGAATAAGAAGAAATATAATTGAAAAAGTTCTTTCTGCTGGCATGTATGCCCGAAAATAATTTAGTGTTTTGGTAATAGCCTGCAGACGCATTTAAAGCTGCTGCAGCATTATGTAGTTTGGGCAGGTTTAAGCTTTCATTAAATGAAACCGGTGCAAAACCAATAAAACTTCCCTTTGGCTGCATATTCATAAATTTATTCATTAAAAACCTTGCAGAATAAACGTAGCTGAAACTATAATCGTTCAGTAAAAAATGTTGCCCATTCATATCTGTGCAAAGCGCTTCAAAGGGAATTACTATATTATCTGTACAAATAATAATGCAGCCTTTTGGCAGCTGCAATGGCTGAAATATTGTTTTATAAATTGAATAGGATAACCTTGTATAATTGCTATAATTGTTGTTTAGCGCCTTCTTATCAGAACATAACTGCAAAAATTGTTTAAGATTATTTTTGCCGGGCTCTTTTCCTGCCAGGCGGATAAACTTTATATCAGTTGGCGCAACAGCAAGAATATAGGTTGTAGAATCGTCAGTATAATAATCTATAAAGCTTTGTTTATGTTTTTGTACGTACAGTTGCAGATATTTTAATTCAGGTATTTTATCTGCATATTTATATTGATAATAAACCGGGTAACTAACTTCAAGCGAATCTATATATCGTTCAAAATCTGCTTTTGCCGACAGGTACTGGATTTGTAACTTTTGATACTGACCGGAGGCATTGTTTAATATAAGCAACTTTTGTTCGAGCCTTATTAACCTGTCTTCATAATTTCTTTGCTTTTCTGTTTCAAATGCGGGCAGGTGCGCTGCGGCGCCAATTTCATTCAGCTTATCCGTTAACAGCACAGCCCGGCTTTTTTCCATAAAATAAAAGGCTCTGTTATAATCACCGGCAAGGTAGCATGCTTCTAAAGCAGCAGTAAAGAATCCGTGGGTTTTATTGCGCCAGTATAACTTACTATCTTCACCTGTTTCTTCATGCCTTATTTGCGTGATAACCGAATCCATTACAAGCGATGTTTGTATGCATGCGCTTAAATAAGTTTTATCGCCTGTTTTTTTATAAAGAGCAAGTAACACATCAACCTTATCTTGCAGCAGGGGTATTATTAAGTCTTTATTGGCAACGCTGCTCAGCTTGCCTGCCGAGGGATTTTTTTTAATGTTTTCCAGGTTTATATTTAGGTTTTTAAAGCAGGCGAGGTAAGCATGGGTGGCTTCGGATAGTTTTTTTTGATGGAAAAAATTAACGCCAAGGTTCATATTGGTTAAAGCAATTTTCAGAGACTTTGCCACTGCATCCTGCATTTTACCGGCATAGATTAAAGTTTGCCGGTAGCAATATTCTGCCTGTTTATAATTTGCAAGGCTGTTAAGATAAAAATTTCCCAGGTCGTTGTAATCACTTGCAATAGCCTTATACAAATTGGTTTGAAGCCTGGTTTTAACAGCCATTTGATAATAATATTTGGCCGAGTCGGATAACTGCCGTTTTTCAAATATGAAGCCCAGGGTTTTGTACGCTGTTGCTAATTCTACTTTATTTTTTTGATTCTTTGCTAATTCAATTGCAGGATATACATTCTCCAACGCCTGTTCAGGATAATTTTCAAAACAAAGCGATTGCGCTTTTCGGTTCAGAAAGTATAAATAGCTCACAGAATCTTTCATCGAAATGGCAAGATTCATTCCCAGGATGCTTTCTTCAACCGCCTGTTGATAATCTCCCTGCAAAAAATATAGGCTGCTTTTGAAATACCGGGAATCGAGCGCATAATTATTTGAATCATTTATATTCTTTACCGTCAGCAAAACAGAATCATAATAACTTAAAGCCTTATTGTTTATAGCAAGTGTTTGATAATATGTTGCAAGATTGAAATATCCATTTATTGCCAGGCTGGTTGAGCTTTTCAGGCTATGGTTGTTAATATGCAGCGCCCTGCCTGTTAATTCAATGGCCTCATCGGTATTGTTATTAACATACGATTCATAACTGCCGGTCTTCAGCAATAACAACGCATAGGCAGAGTCATTGGTCATACCACAGGCTTCTGCATCCTTTTTTAGTTTTCTGAACGATTTGAGCTTGGCAACATCGGAAAGCTTATTGTTTTTGTTTATAAGCAGAGTTTCGCTATACAATTGCTTACTGTTTACGCATTGCGCAAACAGGTTTGCATTAAAGAATAAGCAAATAAAAATTTGTATTGTAAACAATAGTACCTGCTTCAAACCACACGCTTTTGCTGAAGGAGAGAAGGCCGGCCCGGCCATAAATTATGCTTAAATCAGTTTATCAGCACAAAATTAAAGAAAGCGTGATTTCCTGAATAATATAAATTAAATAACGGCTGGAAAGAACGTTACAATAAAAGGCAGGTTACTAAATTAAAAAGACACTGGTTCAGGTACAGCCAATGTCTTTTTTTAAAAAATTAGAAACGCTTTGGACGAGGTTTTTTTGTAGTATCAGATCCATCAGAGCCTGTAGATGAATTTGTAGTCGTGGTTTCGTCCGCTTTTGTAGTTTCGTCTGCCATAAGAATCGTTTTTTTGATTTTAATTAGTTGTTTACATATTTTGTTTTAGTCGTAAAACCGGTTCAAAGGTAAGCATGTATTTTATATGGAAGATATTAATAAACTGCTACATTATGCTAACGGTGTTTCATTTTAAAGAACAGAAATCCTGCAGGTAAAATAATAATGATGATGGCTGTTAGCCACAGGTACTTGTTATTACTATTACCGGAAGATACATTTAAATTAACTGTATCCGCATTTCCAATCAGTATCATATTGGCCCAATAATAAGGCAGCATTTTTTCACTGCTGTTGGCCTGTATAAAATCTGATTTGGCTTTTTGCAACGCCTCATCTTTATTCATCCCCTCTGCCAGATATTCGTTGAATTTCTCTGAAATAGCATAAATGGTTTCTTCATCCGCTTTCCACAGGGTTGCAGCAACCGAAGGTATGCCCGCGCTTGCAAATCCTCTTGCCAGGCTGTAAATGCCTTCGCCCGTTGCATTTTTGCCTACGTTGGTCTGGCAGGCACTTAACAGTACAAGTTTCGTTGCAGGATTATTTAGTGATTGTAATTCTGATAAATGAATTAAAGAATCCTGCATGAAAAGCACAGGCTCATTATCTGTGGTATCAGCATAAGCATGGGAGAAAATGCTCACAACTGAATAGGAGGGAGCATAAGTAAAAAAGTTACGGCGGCTTGCATTGGAATACGTAAAAAGCTTATCGTTGTTATAAAAAGATGCAGATGCATTTAAAGCGCTTGCAGCATTTTTTAAATCAACCACGCCAAGGGTTTTATTAAAAGAAACAGGGGCAAAGCCGATAAAATTTCCTTTTGCCGGCGGGTTATTGAATTGCTTCATTAAGAAACCGGCAGCATAAGCGTAACTGAAACTATAATCGTTTAATAAAAAATGTTTTCCGGTTTTATCGGCGCATAAGGCTTCAAAAGGGATTACCGTATTTTCTGTACAAATTACAACCCTGCCTTCAGGCAATTGCAAAGGCTGAAATATCTTCTTATAAATAGAATTGGATAATAAAGCAAAGGAATGATAGTTGTTGTTCAACGCCTTTTTATCTGAACATAATTTTATAAAACCTGTGAGCTCATCTTTATTGAATTCGTTTTGTGTAAGTTTAATGAATTTGGTATTGTTAGCAGTTATTGCTAAAATATATGTTGCTGTATCAGCAAAAAAATAATGAACAAAGTTTTGATTATTTTTTGTAAGGTATAATTGAAGCGCTTTTAAAGTTGGAACATTATCTGCATATTTATATTGATAATATACCGGGTATTTTTGTTCGAGCGATTTAATGAATTGTTCATAATCGTTCTTTGTATTTAACAACCTTAGCTGAAGATCATGATATTGTTTGGATGTGTCAGGTAATACTGACATCTTCTGCTGCAGCTCAATGATCCTGATCTCATAATCTTCCTGTTTGGCTGCATCGGTTTTTGAAAGATAGGAAGCTGCATTGAGCTCATTTAATTTATCGTTCAATAATACAGCACGGCTCTTTTCCATGAAATAAAAGGCTGCATCAGGGTTATTGGCAAGAAAACTGGCTCTGATTGCATTTGAATAAAAATCTTTAGTATAGTTTCTCCAATATAATTTGCTCTGATTACCCGTTTGCCCGTTGCGCATTTTATTAATAAGCGTATCCATAATAAAGCATGTTTGCATGCATGCTTTTAATGCATTATTATCTTTTTTTGTTATAAAGATGTTTAACAGCGCTTCTATTTTATTATTAATAAGAACAATTATTGTTTCATTAATTCCGGTTTTACATAAATCTGATGACATAGGATTCTGATAAATATTATCAACAAGAGTATTTAAGTAAGCAAAGGCCTTATGGATATATTTAAATGACGAAAGGAAATCTTTTTTTCTTAAATAAAGTTCTGCAAGGTTTGTATTTGCTTTTGCAAGTAATGAAGAATCATTTATTTTTTTTGCATGGTTTATGGTTTGGAGATAACAAAACTTCGCCCGTTCAAAATAATGTAAAGTATCTATATAAAAATTGCCATAGTCAATATAATCTCGAGAAACCTGTTCAAAGTCTCCTGTTTTAATTCTTATGGCAATTGCTTTTTTAAATAATGAATCAGAGGCTTTAAATTGTTGATTTTTCTGAAAAATTATAGCCTTTATTTTTAATGCTGATGCCAATTCATATAAAGCATTATTTTTTTCGGCTATTTTTATCATTGTATTTACGTCTGTAAAAGCGTCCTTGAAATTGTTTTCATAATAAAGAGATTGAGCTCTTTGTGTTAAGAGTTCCAAAAAATGTG
This sequence comes from Parafilimonas sp., assembly GCF_047606085.1. Lineage (GTDB taxonomy): Bacteria > Bacteroidota > Bacteroidia > Chitinophagales > Chitinophagaceae > Parafilimonas. The sequence goes on along the minus strand of NZ_JASGEX010000023.1, from coordinate 2,715 downwards.
TGGAATCTTTTTTTTGTAGTGAAGTGTATATTCCGGACGTACTTTCTTCTATTGCCTTCTGGTAGTCCCCGATCTGAAAATAAATATATGCTTTGTATAGCCTTGATTGTATAATATAGTTGGTGGTATCAGGAAATGAATTTGCAGTTATAATCGTACTGTCAAAATATTTTAACGCTTTATCAAATAATGAAAATTGATAATAATATGCCGCTAAGTGATAATATGCTTTTGTTGTCAGATATTTTGAGCCTCCTTTATTATTTGTATTTATTCTCACAGCTTCATTAGCCATGGCAATGCCAATGTCAAAGTTTTTATTACAGTAAACTTCATAATAATCAATTTTCAGAAGTATGGCTGAATAAATAGAATCAGGTTGGAATTTACATCTATTAAAAAGATTTTTAAGGGAATAAAATTGCTCTAATTTTTCAGCACCAGTTAGTGTAGTATTTTTATCTATTATTGAGGTCTTCGTTAAAAAATCTTTTTCAATACATTGAGCTGACGCTTTTAAAGCAAAAGAAGATATGACGATAATTAAATAGCTAAAGCCCTTGTATATGGAAATGGCATTATGATACATAAGCTAAAGCTTATTGCTTTTTTTACTTGCTATAGATTTATGGAGTACTTTCTTAATTATCTGTAGTCGGGGGATCCTTTGGCTTATCCCCACCTCCGGTAGTTTTAGCAGCAATATAAATTACTGTAATAAGTATGGCACCTTGAATTATTGTTTGAATGGTAGTCTGATCCATAATTTTATATTTTGGGTGTTAGCTAATCAGATCAAATAGAAATCATATTCCCTAAAACTTCTTCAACCATTCTTCCGCAGTTTCTTTTTCGCTTTCGTTTTCATTTACCACTTGCTGCAATAATGTTTTGGCCGTAGCTTCATCACCGGCCTTATTTCTTTTTAACAAGGCTACGGCTTTTAAAAAATCCCCGGGATTATAATAAAGACCTTTCATATTGGCCAGCGCATCAAATGCTTCAAGGGCTTTATCGTAGTCATTTAATTGCATATAAGCTAAGCCTGCATACTTTTTAGCATCGCTGTTAGCAGTATCCTGTTTTACAACGCCTTCAAAATAACCCAATGCTTTGGAATAGTCTCTATTCTTGTAAGCTGCAATGCCAAGCTGCAGGCTGTCGTGGGAGGCATCCATGGTTTGGCTTAAGTCTATATTATTAATATATTGGGAGGCAAGCCTTTTTGGAGAGCTTTGCATTTCAAACAAAAACATAGAAACTGTTAATAACACACAGGCCGCTGCTGCATACATGAGCCACCTGCTCAAGCTTGACTTTTTATACATTGCAATAACGGACGTATTTTCTTCGTCGGTAGTTAGTGCTTTCCATTCCTGCTGTTTCTTTGCCAGCAAATCTTCGCGTAAAGCTTCACGGGTAGCAATATAAAAGGCCACTTCTTTTGCAAAAGCATCGTCGGTTTCACATCTTTTTTCAAAAGCCTGCTTTTCACCGGCATTTAATGCCCGTTGAAAAAAGGATTCAATATATTCCAGGGTTTCCAACATATTCTTCATTATTAGCGTATCTGCTTTAAATAAAACTGAAGCATCAACCTGATTTGAAATATTAACCAAAAATTTTTCCGCGTAGCTTATCAAGGCATCTCAGCCTTGTTGTTTTTACCACTGCCGGGGTATTATATGATAGGATTTCCGCAATTTCCTTATCTGTTAAGCCATCTTCAAACATCAGCAAAAGCTCCCTGCATTTTTCTCCTATTGCGTCCAGTTGTTTTCTTATACTTGCCCTTAATTCATTGGTTATTAATCCTTCGATTATGCCTTTGGTGCTGTCGGGAAACTGGTTCAATGCATCGGCCACAGGCATTGTTTTATGCACCTGCTGCTTATTGGTCGTGTTTTTCCTGATCAGGTCAATACATTTATTGGAAAAAATCTGGTACAGGTAGGTTTTAAGCGATGAGCGGCCGTCAAACCTTTCATTTACAATATTATGTATAGCTGAAAGTATGGAATCGCTGTAGGCGCTGAAGCTGTCTTCATTATTTAAATTGTATTTCCTGGAGCCTTCGTCAATAAAATAATAATATTGCTTATAGAGTATTTTTTCATACCTGGCGCGTTTTGGATAATCGCCTTTAAGGCCATCCAGTATTTGTATATCTTGTTCCAACAAACAGAAAGTTTAATTCCGGAAAAATAAATATAAAGCGTTGGAATGCAAGTTAATTACTGATATTTAAAATCTTCTCATTTATTTGATTGCGCTTTGCACCTATTTTGGTATTGATGCTACACTTTATCCCATTGCAAAATAGGCGGTACACCATTGGGTACACTAAACCATAAACTGCCGTTTATAAAACAATTTTTCATAAACGCAGCTAATATTAACATTAACCAGCGTTTTATTCAGCCTGCAAAATTGATAAACAATGTATGTTCAATAGTTATAAGAAGATGACATGCTATTATATGTATCATACATAGCCTGTTTTATGTGTTCTCAAACTGCATTAACGTAGGGATACGAGTAACTGATGATGCCAGTTCTAACGCTGCATACTTACGACAGATGGGAGATATTAATAAGGACACAATTTAGTTCTTATTGTGTATATTTGCGTATGGCAAATAAGAAACGTAAGAATAAAGCAGCGCAGGAAGAGACGCGTTTTCGGATAGCGGACTATTTAAAAAACAAACGAGG
>NZ_JASGEX010000022.1:0-18514 GCF_047606085.1 Parafilimonas sp. | reverse complement strand
CTTTTAAGCTTAAAAGCAGGTTCCCGCCTGCGCGGGAATGACGGGCAGGAACGAGAATTAATCTTGCCATCTGATAAAGCAAGTACAAATTGCCAATGCATACATTTATCCGGTGTTTACTATAAATGAATGCTGAAGTGCCGTTGCTGCCTGCATTATAAAGGCAGCCTGGTGATAAATCTATTTATTGCTGCCCCTTATTTCTTTCACCCGTTTATCCACCTCTTTCAGCAATAAAGGATAAGCGCCTGCCGGCATGCCGCCATGGTCATAGCCCTGCAATTCATATAGCGTAGTGGTGGTGCTGCCATTCAGCAGCAGCATCCTGTGCATGTAAGCATTCTCTTCATAACGGCCATACAGCTCAAGGTTCCTGTCGCCGGTAATCAGCAGCATGGGCGGCGCATCTTTACGCACGAAATATAAGGGCGCCAATGTATCTATCACCGGTTGCGTTGCCGCCATGCCGCGTTCCTGCCGCACGGTGAAATGCGTAATGCACTGCCCGCTGAAAGGAATTAAACCGGCCACCGCATTGGCATCTATATTGTATTTTTTCAGATAATGCTTATCCAGCGTTATCATCATATCTAAATAACCGCCGGCGGAATGACCTGAAAGAAATATAAGCCGACTGCTGCCGCCATATTCCTGTATATGCTGAAACACCCAGGCTGTGGCTGCCGCCGCATCTTCAATATATGCCGGCGCTTTCACTTTTGGGGAAAACCGGTAACCAACGCCCACTACGGCATAACCTTTATCCATAAGCTGCTGCGGTATTTCACGGTGCCCGCCTGTTAAACCGCCGCCATGAAACCATATAATGGTGGCGAAATCTTTTACGCCCCTGGGATAATATAAATCAAGCACACACTGTGCGTCTGTATAGCTGTCCTGCTTATTAATAACATCGCTGTAATAATGAATGGCGTTGACGGTTTCATACGCCTGCTGCGCAAATGTTTGGCAGGAAAGAAAAATTAATAAGCTGAATAATATTTTTTTCATGTGCAGGTTGTTGTGCATCGTTTGATGCCTGCAAAATAAGCATATAAATAAAAAAACCGGATACGGAAACATGCAGGTTGCGTTATAACGCCCGGAACTGTACCATAATTTCCTTTACATAAATTTTCTCCGGGCGTAAGGCTCTGGTCAGCACTGCTCAAACATACAGGCAAATAAAAGCGAGCATAACGGGAAACATCTGTTGCCGGTTTTATAACGGGTAATGGCGTGATTGGATATACGAAGGCGGGCATGTTTTGTCCGAGCGGAGCCGAGGACATTATTATTGAGCGAAGTCGAAATAATATTCTTCAGCATTAAGATTAAGAAAAAACAAATGCCTGGCTGCTCTAAACTGTATAATTGCTTATAACGTTTTACAATAAGTTTTTAATGGCATTTGCGGCGGCTGTTATGGTGCTGTCTAAATCAGAATAGGTTAAAGCATTGCTCATAAACCAACTTTCGTAGCCCGATGGCGGCAGGTAAACGCCTTTCTTCAACAGGGCATGAAAAAATTTATTGAACATGGTAATATTTGAAGCAGATGCATCAGCAAAATTGTTCACGGCATTATGCGTAAAGAAAACAGATAACATGGAACCTATTTGATTAATGGCAACAGCCATGTTTGCTTTATCAAAAACATCAAACAGGCCTTTTCTTAAATAATCAGCTTTTTCATCAAGATCGCTGTATATGGCAGGATTATCGTTCAGGTAATTAAGCAAGGTATAACCTGCTATCATGGCAATGGGGTTGCCGCTTAATGTGCCTGCCTGGTAAACATTTCCAAGCGGTGCAATTTGTTTCATTATATCAAGCCTGCCGCCAAAAGCGCCCACCGGCATGCCGGCGCCAATTACTTTACCGTAAGTAACAAGGTCTGCATTAATCTTTAGCCTTTCCTGTGCGCCGCCGGGCGCCAGGCGAAAACCTGTCATTACTTCATCAAATATGAAAACAATATCTTCTTCAGTACATAGTTTTCTTAGTTGTTCAAGAAAATTTTCTGCAGGTAAAACACAGCCCATATTGCCTGCTACAGGCTCAATAATAATTGCGGCAACCTGATTTTTATGTTCAGCCACAAGTTGTTCAACAGCCGCAATATCATTGTATGGAGCCGTTAATGTATCTGCTGCAACACCCGCAGTAACGCCGGGCACCGTTTGAATATTAAATGTGGCAACGCCACTGCCCGCTTTTACCAAAAAACTATCTGCATGGCCATGATAACAACCTTCAAACTTTATTATCTTATTCCTGCCTGTGTAGCCGCGTGCCAAACGAATGGCGCTCATGCAGGCCTCGGTGCCGCTGCTTACCATACGTATCAAATCAATATTAGGCGCCATGCTTTTTATCAGCTCTGCCATCTCAATCTCCAGTTCCGTTGGTGCGCCAAATGAAGTGGAATCGGCGGCCTTTTTTTGTATGGCTTCAACCACCGGTTCAAATGCATGCCCCATTATCAGGGGGCCCCAGGAGTTGATATAATCAATGTACTTGTTTCCATCTGCATCATATAAATAAGCGCCCTTTGCCTTTTGCATAAAAACTGGCGTGCCGCCCACACTTTTAAAAGCCCGCACAGGCGAGTTTACACCGCCGGGAATGGAATGCTGCGCGCGGGAAAATAATTGTTCGCTGTTACCGATCTTCATTGATATCCTTTTCTGTTAATATTCTAAATCTATATACGGCTTTTGCAGGCTTTAAAAACGTTTTAGCCAACATACAAAATCTGCCATGAACCCCAACCTTATGCCTCACACCTTATATCTTTCACCTCTTTACACATGGTGATACTTTTCATTGCGCAAAATAGTGCATGCGCGGTAAACCTGTTCTGCCAGTATTAACCGTACCAGTATATGCGGAAAAACAAGCCTGGATAAGCTCCATATAAAATTGGCGCGTTGCTTTATTTCATCGCTTACACCAAAAGCGCCGCCAATTAAAAATACCATAGTGCGAACGCCGGCATTTACTTTTTGTTCTATAAAATTTGATAATTCAACTGATGTTAATTGCCTGCCCGTTTCATCCAGCAGCATTACAAAATCATCGTTCTTAATTTTGCTTAAAATAAGCTTGCCTTCCTGCCTTTTTAATGCCGCTTCCGGCAAGGCAGCCGCATTTTTTGCTGGTGGTATAATCAGCCATTCCACGTTGTAATAATTGTTTACACGTTTGGTATAATCATCAATCGCCTTCTTTAAAACTTCGTCGTGTGGCTTGCCTATGTTTATAAATTGAAACTTCATTTTTACTATTTCAGCTACAGATGCGCAGATGATTTTTTCATTATATCAGCAAACAGCCCCTCCATACATCTCCGGCATTCGTTCAAAATTATATAACATTGGTCCAAATAATAAGTTTATGCAATTATTGAAATTTGCTTTATTCATTTCACTTTGTTTTACCACAATGATTACAGAAGCGCAGCAGGCTTTAAATGTAATGACGTTTAATCTCCGTTACAACAATACAAGCGACAGCTTAAATGCATGGCCATACAGGAAAGACCTGGCGGCTTCGCAGGTTAAATTCTTCAATGTGCATATTCTTGGCGTGCAGGAAGCTTTGGATGACCAGATACAGGATCTGCAGCAACACCTTCCCAACTACAAACATGCAGGCGTTGGCCGCAATGATGGCAAAACAAAAGGAGAATACAGCGCTATATTTTACGATACAACAAGGCTGTTTTGTTTAAAAAATGCAACCTTCTGGCTGTCGCAAACGCCGGATGAAGCAGGCTCCAAAGGCTGGGATGCGGTTTTGCCAAGAATTGTTACCTGGTGTTTTTTTGAAGACAAGCGCACGCATAAAAAATTCTATGCCTTCAATACACATTTCGATCACATAGGAAAAGTAGCACGGGCGGAAAGTGCTAAATTATTATTGCAAAAAATAAAAGAAATGGCAGGCAGCCTGCCCGTTATTGTTACCGGCGATTTTAACGCAACAGAAGATGACGAGCCGATAAAAATCATGATGGATAAGAACAATCCCGGTCATCTTACAGAAAGCATTACCATTTCGCAGATGCCACATTACGGGCCAACAGGCACATTCAACGCCTTTAAATCAAAAGAAATAAGCGACAAAGCCATTGATCACATTTTCATAAAAAATAAAGTAACCGTGTTAAAGCATGGCACTATTTCAGAAAGCTGGAACGGCAGGTTTTCATCAGATCATTTCCCGGCACTGGCAGTGGTGGAAGCCCCCATCCCCTGAAGGGGCGTTACGCCTGTAAAAATTTATAGCTCAAAAGAAAACATACGCTGTTACACTTAAACATCAACGCTCAGCTGCTGAAAAATCATCAGCATAAAAGTTTAATCAAGGCGCGTGCACGGATGTGTTGAAATATCATCCGTGCTTGATCTTTTTGTTACTTTTTCCATCAAGGGAAAAAGTAAAGAACTACTTTCTTATCTCAAACAAAAAATATAGAAACAAATACCTTTGCCCGTAACAATGCAGTTTTTAAAACACATATATTTTATACTTGCAATAGCAATATTATTCACCGCCTGCGAGCGCACCATCAGCTTAAAAGTAAACAAGCAGTCTTCCAAACTCGTTGTGGATGCCAGCATCGAAAACAACGGCACACCGAAAGTGGCGCTGTCAACATCGCTTAATTATTTCAGCACCATTTCGGCCGAAAAGCTCGAGGCCTCTTTTGTGCACGATGCCATTGTAACCGTAAGCGATGGCAGCAAAACCATAACACTCAAAGAAAACAGTTATACAGATACCAGCGGATATACGGTGTATTCTTATATAACCGATCCTTCCGATCCGGCACAAACACTTACCGGCGAGCTCAACACAACGTATAAACTGAAGATCGAGCTGCCGGACAGTTCTGTTTACACGGCCACCACCACCATTCCATCCATGCGCAAAACCTGCGATTCGCTTTGGTGGAAAAAAGCGCCCGATAACCCCGACACGGCCCTGTGCGTGCTGTATGGCTTATTCACCGACCCGGAAGGCCTCGGCGATTATGTGCGTTATTTTGTAAGCACCAACAGCCAGCCCTTTTACCCGGGCTATACTTCGGTGTTCGACGATCAGGTTACGGACGGCACTACCTATACTTTCCAAATACCAAAAAGTTACAACAGCTCCGACTCCGCCAGCTTCAACGATGATGATTATGGTTTCTTTCACCGCGGCGACAGCATCATCTTCAAATTTTGCGACATAGACAAAGCCACCTACGATTTCTGGCGCACCTGGGAGTACGCTTATCAAAGCAACGGCAACCCCTTCTCCTCTCCTATCACCGTTACCGGAAATATCAGCGGCGATGCCCTTGGTGTATTCTGCGGTTACGCCGCCCAGTACCGTTCTATTATTATACCTAAGTAATTATTAACACAAGCTTCGTTAATTTTGCACGCTCAAATTATTTGCCTGCAAATAATTTTCCCGGTTATTATGTTACCAGCTATAGTGCAGGCATTAAGCATTTCATGGCAGCATAATTCAACGTTTAAAAAATAAAATTCAGTATGGCAAACAACGAAACAGAAAAGGTTCATTGCCTGATCATCGGTTCAGGCCCGGCAGGATATACCGCAGCTATTTACGCAGCACGCGCCAATGTAAAACCCGTTTTATACCAGGGCATACAGCCCGGCGGGCAGCTAACCATCACTACCGAAGTAGAAAATTATCCCGGCTATGCCGATGGCATCCAGGGCCCGGAAATGATGATAGATTTTGAAAAACAGGCCAACCGCATGGGCGCCGATATTCGCTATGGCCTTGCCACAAAGGTTGATTTTACCGGCCCCGTTCACAAGGTTTGGATAGATGAAGACAAACTCATAGAAGCTGATGCCGTAATCATCGCCACCGGGGCATCAGCCAAATGGCTGAATATAGAAAGCGAACAACGCCTGAACGGCTATGGTGTAAGCGCCTGCGCCGTTTGCGATGGCTTCTTTTTCCGCAATAAAGAAGTGGCCATTGTCGGCGCCGGCGATACCGCCTGCGAAGAGGCATTATACCTTTCCAAACTGGCCACCAACGTGCACATGATCGTTCGTAAAGACGAGAATGGCATGCGCGCCAGCAAGGTGATGCAGGAACGCGTTAAAAATACGCCCAACATAAAAATTTACTGGAACTCCGAAACCCTCGAAGTGCTTGGCGAACAAAAGGTGGAAGGCGTTAAGCTTAAAAACAATAAAACCGGCGAAGAACAAACCGTTGCCGTAAGCGCATTTTTTGTTGCCATTGGCCATCAGCCCAACAGCGATATTTTTAAACCCTGGATTGATATGGACGAAGCCGGTTATATAAAAACCATTCCCGGGTCAACCAAAACCAATATACAAGGCGTTTTTGCCGCCGGCGATGTGCAGGATAAAACCTATCGCCAGGCTGTTACTGCCGCCGGCAGCGGCTGTATGGCCGCATTGGATGCAGAAAGGTATTTGGGCGAGCTGGAAACGGCAAGATGATTTTGATTTGCAAAGGCGCTTTTCAGGCAATTTATTATAAAAAGCAATACAAGCATTACTACAATTATACTTCGCAAGTAAAACAGCTTAGTGTTTGAAAATGAACAAGGCTGTTTTAGAAGTTAATGCGGGTATTACTACTATAATTGAGTTATGCAGTAATGTATTGGCAACAGTTCAAACTTCACCAAAGTGCATGCGTTTTTGTGAGTACTGGTCTGGCTTTTTACTTAGATTTGCCCAAATGTTTTAGTAATTGAGAACTCATCATAAAATTGTAAATGGCGACAGCCGGCGAATGACCGAACTTTCCAACAATTCGGTGCACTTAGCTATCACTTCACCGCCCTATTGGCAACTCAAAGACTATGGAACAGACAATCAAATTGGTTTTCACGATAGTTATGAAAACTACATCAACAACCTGAATTTAGTTTGGAAAGAGTGCTACCGTACGCTGAACAATGGTTGCAGGTTGTGTGTAAATATTGGCGACCAGTTCGCCAGGGCTGTTTATTACGGACGCTATAAAGTCATTCCAATTCGTGAAGAAATTATTAAATTCTGTGAAAACATTGGGTTTGACTATATGGGTGCTATTATTTGGCAAAAGGTTACAACATCCAATACAACAGGGGGTGGTGTTCAAATGGGTTCTTATCCATATCCAAGAAATGGAATTTTAAAATTGGATTATGAGTTTATTCTCGTTTTCAAAAAACTGGGCGATGCACCTAAACCAACCAAAGAACAAAAAGAACTTTCTAAATTGACCGCCGAAGAATGGAACACTTACTTTGCAGGACATTGGAATTTTGCCGGGGCAAGACAAAATAACCACATTGCAATGTTCCCCGAAGAATTGCCTAAACGCTTAATCAAAATGTTTTCTTTTGTTGGTGAAACAGTTCTTGACCCTTTTGCAGGAAGTGGGACTACTGTATTAGCTGCAAAAAATACGGATAGAAATTCTGTAGGATATGAAATCAATTCTGAATTTATTCCATTCATTAAAGACAAATTGGAAGTTCAGCAACAAAATCCAGGCGGTGCGACTTATGAGTTCCTGAAACAACAAACTATCAAAACAAACTTTGAAAATGAAATTCTGAAACAACCTTACATTTTTAAAGACCCACATACACTTGATAAAAAGATGGATGTAAAAAAGTTGCAATTCGGCAGCCGGATTGACAAAGACAGTTCAACACAACGTGAAGAACTTTTTACAGTCAAAGAGGTTATCAGCCCTGAAAAAATCCGATTGAGCAACGACTTAACTGTAAAACTTATTGGCATCAAAGAAGATCCTGTTATCAACGGAAAGGCCACGGCATTCCTGATTGATAAAACAAAAGGCAAAAGGGTTTTTCTAAAATATGATAACATAAAATACGACAACGAAAACAACCTGCTTTGTTATCTCTACCTGGAAAATAAAACATTTATCAATGCTCATTTAATCAAAAATGGTTTGGTGCAAGTGGACAACGATATTGATTTTAAATACAAAGACAAATTTTTAAACCTATTGCAACAGAATGGCTAAAGAATGGATTTTAAACAGTGCGATGAACCGTTTTCAACTCAACTTCAAAAGAAATGTTGGCCCAACATCTGAATCAATCAGAAAATGTTCACCTAAATCACTTGATGAATGGAGAGATTACTATTTCGCAAACATTAAAACAAAAGAACACATTGAAAACTTAGGAAGAAAGCTCTATGTGAAGATTACAGAAGTAATAGCATCGGAAGTTGAAGAAGTAACGGAACAAGACTGTATTGATTATATGTTGCAGTTGGTTATTGACCGAACCTTTGACGGTTATATAACGGAGATACAAACCGTTTATGGACAACTGCAAAAAATATTAGGCGTGCAAATACAGGCAGCACCCGATGAATGGGACAGATTATTCAATGTTGATTTCTTTATTCAGGTGAAAGACAAATACATTGGGCTTCAAATAAAACCTGTTAACACAGGGATTCAATTGCCGGAAATTTTCAAAGAATACGCATTACAGGAAAAGACACATCAAAAATTCACGGAGGTTTTTGGTGGAAAAGTGTTCTATTTGTTTTCAGCCAAAGCTGGCGACAAAAAAGAAATCCAAAACAAGGAAGTAATTGATGAGATAATAGCAGAAATTAAAAGGTTTGAACAATTGTAGTAAAGCCATATACCCACAGGCGTATTGGCAAAACAAAGCAAGCAATAACCTTACATAATCCTTACCCTGCAATTTTTACCACACTTTCTACTCTCTTCTTCGCCGCCCTTTGCACCAGCCACATAATGGTAAAGCTTGGAATAAAATCGGTGCCGGGTAATATCTCTTCCACAAAATTAAAGATGGCGCCAAAGCCGCCTTTCCATCCGCCAAACGAAAGGTAAAAAATTACGGCAGAAACGGGCGCCCAGAGCGTATCGCCAATTTCGCCCAATACAGGGATGGAATAAGTAGCGTAACCAATTACATCCATCAAAATACAAAAGAGCAAAGAAGGTTGTTTCATACATTAAAGTTGAATAAAAATGTAAAACGTTGCTGTGCTGATGCTATTGTTTAACTAAAGGTTTTTATAAACTTGTCTGTCTTAACACCGCTCAAATTTGTACATCTTTAAACAAATTCAAAAAACCTGCAAGCTATAATTGTTTAATTTTGCGGGGGTAAATCAATCACTTCATCGTTCATAAATACTGAATGGAAATTACCGCAAAAACAGCCGAAGAATTACGTTTAACAGCCGAAGAATTTGAACTGATAAAACAAAAGCTCGGGCGCACACCCAACTTTACCGAGCTCTGTGCTTTCAGCGCCATGTGGAGCGAACATTGCAGCTATAAAAATTCCATAAAATGGCTTAAAACCCTGCCCCGCGATGGCGGTCGCATGCTGGTTGCCGCCGGTGAAGAAAATGCCGGCCTGATGGATTTGGGCAATGGCTGGGGTGTGGTATTCAAAATAGAAAGCCACAACCATCCGTCTGCCATTGAGCCGTTCCAGGGCGCAGCAACGGGCGTGGGCGGTATTCAACGGGATATTTTTACCATGGGCGCCAGGCCAATCGCCTCACTCAACAGCCTGCGTTTCGGTAATTTAAAAGAAAAAAAGAACCAGCGCCTGCTGGCCGGCGTGGTGCATGGCATTGGCCATTACGGCAACTGTTTTGGCGTTCCAACCGTTGCGGGAGAAACTTATTTTGAAGATTGTTATGCCACCAACCCGCTGGTAAATGCCATGAGCGTGGGTATTGTGCAGGTAAATAAAACCATCAGCGCCACCGCGAAAGGCAAGGGCAACCCGGTGTTTTTTGTGGGAAGTGCAACCGGCAAGGATGGTATTGGCGGCGCATCTTTTGCTTCGGCCAATATCACTGAAGAAAGTACAGAAGATTTGCCCGCCGTTCAGGTGGGCGACCCTTTCCAGGAAAAGAAATTGCTGGAAGCCTGCCTGGAAGTGATTGATACCGGCGTTGTGGTGGGCATGCAGGATATGGGCGCTGCGGGCATTATTTGCTCCTGCAGTGAAATGAGCGCCAAAGGCGAAGCTGGCATGCACATAGACCTGGATAAAGTGCCAACCCGCCAGCAAAACATGAAAGCATGGGAATTATTATTGAGCGAAAGCCAGGAACGCATGCTGCTGGTAGTGGAAAAAGGCAGGGAAGAAGCGGTGTTGAAGGTGTTTGATAAATGGGATTTGCCCTGCAGCCAGATTGGCGAAGTAACGGATGACGGCCTTTTGAGTTTTTACCAAAACGGCGAACTGGAAGCGCAGATACCGGCGTATGAATTAGTGCTTGGCGGCGGCGCACCGCAATATGATCGCGAATATAAAGAGCCGGGTTATCTTAAAGAAGTTGCCGGTTTCAACATAAATAATATAAAAGATATTGAAAGCAATACGGAATTAAAATCTGTTGCAGAACAAATAATACAACTGCCCAATATTGCCAATAAGCGCTGGATATATATTCAGTACGACAGCATGGTGGGCACCGCCAATACCAGCACCAATGCGCCCAGCGATGCTGCCATTGTGTTGGCCAAAGGCACCGGCAAGGCTTTGGCCGTTACGGTTGATTGCAATGGCCGTTACGTAAAATCCGATCCGCATAAGGGCGCTATGATCGCTGTGGCCGAAGCGGCCCGCAATATTGTTTGCAGCGGCGGCGAACCCATCGGCGTAACCAACTGCTTAAACTTTGGCAACCCGTATATTCCCGAAGTGTATTACCAGTTTGTAAAAGCGGTGCAGGGCATGGGCGAAGCCTGCCGCAAGTTCAATACGCCGGTTACAGGTGGTAATGTGAGTTTTTACAATCAAAATCCCGAAGGGCCGGTTTATCCAACACCAACCATTGGCATGGTGGGCGTGCTTAACAAACCGGACGATAAGATGACCCTGGATTTTAAAAACGACGGCGACATTATTGTTCTCATCGGCACACAAAAAAATGATATTGGCAGCAGCGAGTACCTGCATAAAATAAAGCATGTCGAACTTTCTCCGGCGCCTTATTTTGATATAGATGAAGAATTTGCAGTGCAGAAATTCATCAGCTCCATCATTAAAGAAAAAGTTATAACAAGCGCCCACGATATAAGTGAAGGTGGTTTAATTGTTGCGCTGTTGGAAAGTGGCTTTAACCGCAACCTTGGCTTTGATGTGGCCGCTGATAATGGTGATATAAGAAAAGATGCATTTTGGATGGGCGAAGCGCAAAGCAGGATTGTGGTAAGCTGTTCAAAAGATAAGCTGAACGACCTGAAACATAAGGCAGCCTCGGCAGGCATAGATATTTTGGTGCTGGGAAGCGTTACTTCATCAGCCATAAAAATAAATGGCGAAGATTTTGGCGGCATAGCTATGTGGAAAAACAAATACGATACTGCCATAGAAAAAATATTGAATCAGTAATGGAAAAGCAACCGGTAATATTATTAACAGGCGCCGCGGGTTTTATTGGAAGTTGTGTGCTGCAATTTTTTAATGAGCAGGGCAAGGATGATATTGTGCTGGTTGATAAGTTTACCGACCTTCAAAAAGAGCGCAACTGGAAGGATAAAAGATACAAATACCTTGTTGACCGGGAGTTGATACTGGAATGGCTCGATGAGAATAAACCCAACATTGAATTTATTATTCATCTTGGCGCCCGCACCAACATAAGGGAAAATAATAATGGTGTTTTCCAGGAAATGAATGTTGAGTATTCTGAAGATATCTGGAACTATGCCACCGCCTACAATATTCCGCTTATTTACGCATCGTCTGCGGCCACGTATGGCAATGGCGAATTAGGTTTTACCGACGACGACCAGATGATCAGCGATTTTCATCCGTTAAATGAATATGCTGTCAGCAAGCACGATTTTGATAAATGGGCTGTTGGGCAGTTAAATGCACCGCCGTGCTGGGCCGGGCTTAAATTCTTTAATATTTACGGCCCGAATGAATATCATAAAGGCGAAGGTTGCAGTGTTGTTTTTAAAACCTTTAAACAAATACAGGAAAGCAATTGTGTTACACTGTATAAAAGCAACAATGATGCGTTTGAAGATGGCGGCCAGCTTCGCGATTTTGTATATGTAAAAGATGTGGCTAAATTAATATGGTGGATGTACAATGCCATGCTGCATAAAGAATGGCAGCCTGAAAAAAACGGCCTTTACAATGTTGGCACAGGCGAAGCCCGCAGCTTTAACGATGTGGCAAAGCTTATTTTTAAGGCTTTGGATAAAGCGCCAAACATTACTTACGTAGAAATGCCGGAAGATGTTGCAGGCGGTTTTCGTGGCGCCAGCAAGGCTACAACGGTTAAGCTGAAGCATGCCGGTTATAATGAACCTTTTACTTCGCTTGAAGAAGGTATTGAAGATTATATAAAAAATTATCTTGCTAAAAAGACTGTATAATTTTTCCCCCAAAGAAGTTGCTTAGGCATATTTTAACCACATAAGAAACACAGTAATTACCTGGGAAAATGTATTCAGTATTAAGAGAAATACCATGATTCACTTTTGCCCTCGTCTATACTAAAAAACTATGTATCTGTGTGGTTTATTTCAAAAGTCTAAACAAGTTCAAAGGCTGAATTAAGCTTTCAGCAAAAACCTGTTTATATTTTTTACGATGGAGGGGCCTTCATAAATAAAACCTGTCCACACCTGCACCAATGAGGCGCCTGCATCTAATTTCACTTTTGCATCTTCACCGGTAAAAATGCCGCCGCTGGCAATTACAGGAATTTTATTGCCGGAATTCCGGATAAGATATTGCAGCACTTCATTCGACTTTTTAAATACAGGCTTGCCGCTTAAACCGCCTGCTTCTGAAGCTTTGAGCTTTGAGCTTTGAGCTTTCAGCCCTTCTCTTGAAATGGTGGTATTGGTGGCCACAATGCCATCCAGCTTTATCTCAAAGGCAAGGGCAATAATATCATCAAGCTGTGCCTGGTTCAGGTCAGGCGCTATTTTAAGCAGCAAAGGCTTTTGGTTCGAATACGTATGATTGATGGTTTGAAGATGTGCCAGTATCTTTCTTAATGAATCCTTTTCCTGCAATTCGCGCAGGCCGGGTGTATTGGGCGAGCTTACATTCACCACAAAATAATCAACGCAGTCAAACAATTCCCGGAAGCAGGTTTCATAATCTTTCCAGGCATCTGCATTGGGCGTTAATTTATTCTTGCCGATGTTACCGCCGATGATAAAGCTGCGCGCTGTGGGCTGTGGGCTGTGAGCCTTGCGCAATTCCAACCGCTTTCTTATTATAGATACGCCATCGTTGTTAAAACCCATGCGGTTGATGAGCGCTTTATCTTCCGGCAGGCGGAACAAACGGGGTTTATCGTTGCCAGCCTGCGGTTTGGGTGTAACAGTACCAATTTCAACGAACCCAAAACCAAGCGTTTCCAGTTCAGTTAAATACAAAGCATTTTTATCGAAGCCTGCACCGAGGCCAACAGGATTTTTAAACTGCAGCCCGAATATATTTTTTTGCAATGAGGGATGATTGCACTGAAACTTTCTTTCAGCTATTTTTTTGACGAGTGGAATGCTGCAGGCCGTTTTTAAACGGTTCATCGCGAAATAATGAATTGCTTCAGGATCAAAATTAAACAGCAGCTTGCGCAAGGAAGAATAGAACATAATGCGAAGATAGGAACGTGAATCGTGACATGCACAGGCCGTGAGCTTAAAGCGTATAGTTTGTAAATTGCGGCTTTCTTAAAAATCAAAATATGTCAATAACAATTATCATTATTATCATAACCGGTATTATTTCTTTCATGGCGTTTAATAACCATGACCTTATGGACAAGCTTATTTTTTACCCGCCCGATATTACCAACCGTAAGCAATGGTACCGTTTTTTCAGCAATGGCTTAATTCATGCTGATATTGGCCATTTGCTTTTTAATATGCTGTCGCTGTATTTTTTTGGCGATTATGTAAATAGTGGTTTCTCGCAAATCTTTGGCAGCGCCGGCACACTGCTCTATCTGGTAATGTATGTTTCTGCGCTTGCTATATGCCTTATACCAACCTACCGGAAAAATAAAGACAACTATTATTACCGCAGCCTTGGCGCGTCCGGCGCTGTGTCTGCCGTTGTGTTTGCGGGCATATTATTATATCCCGATGCTAAGCTAAGCCTGTTGTTTTTGCCCATACCTATTCCCGGTTTTATTTTCGGGCCATTATATCTTATCATCACGGCTTATCTTAATAAACGCGGCGGCGGCAACATTAATCATTCTGCACACTTATGGGGCTCGCTGTATGGCGTTGCCTTTGTAATTGTTTTAAGCTTTGCATTGAATACAGGTTTCAATCCGCTTACGCATTTTGTGGATGCCATACGCAACAGTTTAATGCGGTGATTTTATAAGACTGGCTCAGTCTCAGAGACTGAGCCAGTCTCTATCTCAATTGTTACCCAGCTTCAGCTTTTCTGTGCAGCAGTAAAACTTATCTTCAATACTTCCTGTGTTGACGGCGTTACTTTAAAACGTTCATCAATCCGGTAACCAATAACCCAGGTAATTTTTTTATTCATTTCAAGCAGCCATATATTCTCTTTTGCTGTAGCCGATAATTTCAGATCAATAAAAAAACGGCTCAGCTTCTTTTTTTTCTTCATACCAAGCGGGTAAAAATAATCGCCCTGTTTCCATTTGCGCAGCAATAATGGATATTTGATTTTGCTTTCATCTATTTGCGCCATATTGCTACCGGCTGATAGCTGATAGCTGATAGCTGATAGCTTTTCAAACATCAACACACCATTTTCAAATTTTACCTGCTTATCGGTTGCTTCAATTAAAATGTGTTTTGCTTCCTGTGTTTCAAGCGGTGCAATAATAAAATGTTTACGGTCTTTTATTATCCTGTGTGTTTGCGATTGTACATAACTGCTGTTATCAGCATCAAATAACTTCTTTATTCCAGGCAACTGGTGTGCATGAAAATTATAAGGTTTTATTATTTCCCATAAAACAGTATCAGGTGGTTTTGTTTGCTGCAGCTTTAAAATGGGGATATGAATTTCATTGCTTTTTTGCTCAATCAATTTCTTCTTATGCATTTCAATTGACTGTTCATATAAAGTTGCCACATCTTTAAACCGCTGAATATTGCCAAGCAGGTTTTGCCTGGCGTTTTCAAACTGCTCTTCCGCCAGCGGGATTATTTTATGCCTGAAAAAATTGCGGGTGTATTTATCTGTCAGATTGGATGAGTCCTCTACCCTTTCCAAATTGTTTTCTTCTGCATAAGCGGCAATTTGTTTTCTTGTGGCAAACAATAAGGGCCTGATGATTTTTCTTTCTTTATCATAAGCCTGCATGCCCGTTAGACCACGAATACCTGTGCCACGAAACAGATACATAAGCATGGTTTCGATATTATCGTCTGCATTGTGGGCTATGGCAGTATAGCTGATAGCTGATAGCTGATAGCTGATAGCCTTGAACCAATCATATCTTAATTTTCTGGCGGCTTCCTGTATAGAGATTTTATTGTCTTCAGCATATTGCCTGGTATTGAATTGTTGTATGATAACTTCTTTATTATATTTTTCTTTTAAGGTTGTCATAAACAATTCATCCCTGAAGCTTTCTTCACCACGCAACAAAAAATTGCAATGTGCTATTATAAAATCATACCCTGATTTATAAAAAAGGTCGGTTAAAACAATGCTGTCAATGCCGCCGCTTACCGCCAATAGGAATTTGTTATTGGCAGGGGACAAGTGCGGGAAGTTTTCTTTTAAATGCTGTTGAAATTGTTGAAGCAACATGTGGCAAATGTAGTTCAAGAGTTCACTTGTTCGCAAGTTCAAGGGTTCATTTGTTTAAGGTTTAAAGTCCAACTAAAATCGCTTTGTCGCTAAATAATTTTAAGCTGCCGGGTACTGCCATGAAAATATGCAGTACAAGGGAGTGACTCCCGAAAAATCGGGACAGGCCAACCGTGATGCCACGAAGTGCCATAGCTGGTATTATAACAATTCAACCCAAAAAGCTGAAAGCTTTTATAATTTCAATTCAATCTTATTGCCGGTTTTGCAGGCTTCGTAAATGGCATCAACGATCTTTAGATCTTTCACCGCTTCTTCTCCATCAACCGGTACAACCGGCTTTTCGTTGTTCAGGATAATGCCTGCCATTGCATCCATCTGCACCGTTTGATGCGTTACAACAGGCGCATCTATTTCACCTTTATTTGTCCTGCCTTTTATGGGGCCATAACCGGTTGCAGGCTGTAATTCTGCAAAGCCTTTATCACCATTGAGAAAAAACCTGTCGAGGTTATTCATGCTGTAAGTGGAAAGGCAGGAGGCAACTGCGCCGCCGGGAAAACCGAGTTGAAACTGTATGGTTTCATCAACGCCTTCTTTAAATTTTTGTGGGTTGTTTTTGGTTTCCTGCGCCGTAACCCAAATCGGGTCTTCGCCTGTCATATAACGGGAACCGTTTACCGAATAAATACCAATATCCATCATGGCCCCGCCGCCTGCCAGCGCTTTGTTTAAACGCCACTGCGTGGGATCGCCAATAATAAAACCACTTAAACCCTGAAAGAATAAAACCTTGCCAAATTCGCCTTCATTGCGCATGCGGATTATTTCAAGCGTATGCGGTTCAAAGTGCATACGGTAACCAACCAATAATTTTACATTACCGGCTTTGCAGGCATCCACCATTTCCCGGGCTTCTTTTGCATTAACAGCCATCGGCTTTTCACAGATAACATGCTTGCCTGCTTTGGCAACGCGTATCACTGCATCATGATGCAGGGCATTGGGTGTAATAACATACACGGCATCTATATCGGGATTGTGCTTTATAGCATCAAAATTTTCGTAGTTGTAGCAATTCTTTTCAGGTATGCTATACTTCTTTTGCCACCCGGCAATTTTAGAAGGCGTGCCGCTGATAACGCCAACGAGCTTTGCCCTTTTACAATCGTTCATGGCTTCAGCCACACGTGTGCCATACCCGCCCAAACCCATAATAGCTACACGTAATATTTGTTTATCGTTGTTGGCTGTGTTCATACATGCTGCATTTAAAATGTTTAAAACGGGAAGGCTCGCTGCTGTAAGCGAAACCTGCTGAATAAAAGAGCGGCGTGTTTTCATGATGGCTTATTGTTTTTAGTTTTTAATAATTACGAGTCGGAGACTCGTCGCATAGTACTGCGAAGTCCGGAGACCTGAAGTGTTTGAAACCTGCTTTAGCGATCCTATGGATCGCCCACGTGTGTGGAAATAATTGTGCCAGGGGGATTTCCACATCGTAGGTGTGGTACATGTAAACGTTCCGTTCCCAATGGAACGGTCAAGAAACATTACGGGCAGCATTGTACACACGTTAAGCCTCTATGAGGCTTTAAGAAAATGGTTTCGAACAGCTATGGCCCGGAGACTTCGCAGCGCGCATTTTTAATATTTAATAGTTGTGCGCCGGAGGCTCAACACAAAAGATTTAATTGTGTGGGCTCTCTTTTGATGCAGCAATTTATAACATTCTCTCTAAACATTGCAGATACTTTAATAAACATATAGGCATAGATTTTATAAGCTTAAATCATGCCGCTGTAAAAACAAATAGTGAAGCACGGCTAAAATGCCACAGAAGGATATAACTGTTCGTTTACATCAAAGAAATTAAGTAAAAAAATTCCACCCCGGTTTACGGTGTTTTCCGTACCATATAATTTATTAGCGGCAGCCCGTTATTATGCTTTAAACCGATAAAACATATAAGTTCGCAGCAGGCTTCAAAACTTATAAAACCAAAATAAAATGAACGTAATAAATTTTTTGTTCGGTGAAGGAGAAAACCTTAATATGTTTCAAATGTGTGTAAGGGCTTTTACCATGTTTATTATTATGCTGATATTAATAAGGTTTGCAGGCATGCGCACGTTTGCCAAACGTTCCCCGTTCGATACCATTGTTACCATAATGCTGGGCGCTATACTCGCAAGGGGCGTTGTTGGCGCATCGGGTTATGTGAATACTATTGTTGCTTCGGGTGTAATAGTGGTTATGCATCGCGTTGTTGCCTGGCTTTCTGTAAAAAGCAGGAAATTTGAAAAGCTCGTAAAAGGCACCTACATTAAGTTATATAATAACGGGGCACTTATCCAGGATGCGCTGGAAAGAACCGGCATGAGTGAAAACGATCTGCATGAAAGCCTTCGCCTTGAAACCAGGAAACTTACACTTGCTGAAATTGATACGGCATTTCTTGAAACAAACGGAAGGATAAGTTTTATATTGAGAAGGGAGGAAAGGACAAGCTAATATTGAAAAAGAGAAATTTACAGTGCTTGGTTATGTTTACTCCTCCTAAGAAGCTGTCTAGAAATGAAATGTAAAAATACCCTTATGTGGATAAGTGGATAAAAAAGGCTGTGGCTTAATGGAGGAAAGTCGTTTTAAAAGATTCACCAAAAAATTTTAAAATGACAAATT
>NZ_JASGEX010000021.1:0-72063 GCF_047606085.1 Parafilimonas sp. | reverse complement strand
TTATTCAGGCCGGGCATAAAATTAGGGAAGTTAAATAACTCCCTTCAGGGTTGGGGCATAACTCCCTTCAGGGCCGGGGCTTCGGGCTTCCATATCTTCTCAATCCTTCGTCCATAGCTGCATATACTTTTTGCTTAAGCAATTTTATATCCTGTTTATCGGCATAGCCTTCAACGCTTATTTCATCTAAAAACACACAACGGCTGATACCGGGCGTTAAAGAAAAGATGCTTTTCTGGTTAAGCCTTTCATTATTATCAACAAATAAAATGGGTTTAACAGGTGTTTGCGTTTCAACAGCCGTACGAAAGGCGCCGTCATAAAATGCTTTCAGCGGTTTTCCAGTTTCATTGAACGTGCCTTCAGGAAAAATAAAAATAGAAATACCATGCTTAATGGCAGCCTTTAAAGCGCGAAGGCTTTGTGCGCGATGGGCGGCATCGCTCCTGTCAACCAATATAACGGCAACGCGGTAAATGAAACCGAAAACAGGATAATGCACCATTTCATATTTGCCCAGCACCCGCACCGGCTGGTGCATGCACATTACAACAGAAGGTATATCCATATAAGAAGAATGGTTGGCAACAAAGATGTATTGCTTATTCCTGTTATGCGGAACCTCATAAATTTCCCTGTGCCATATACCAATCAGGGAATACCAGATAATGCCCCAGATACGGCAGGTTTTATAAACAAGGTTTCCTGCTTTTACTTTACCCAGGGGCAGGTAAAACAATACCAGCACAAACACCATAAGCATTAAAGCAATAAACATAAGCATTGCATACAACCAATACAACAACTGAAAGAAGCGGAGGATTATTTTCACTGTATAAAAAACCGGCGCGGGTTTTATTTAGATGTATTATATGATAAGCCCATATTCCATAACAGGAATGCCCATTTATCAGCCTGCTCGCTTATTACCATTGATGTAGGCTTACCGGCGCCATGGCCAGCCCTGGTTTCAATGCTTATCAGCACCGGCTTATTACAGCTTTGCGCTGCCTGCAGCGAAGCGGCAAACTTAAATGAATGCGCCGGCACCACACGGTCGTCATGATCTGCAGTGGTTACAAGCGTTGCAGGATAACAGGTTCCTTTTTTTACAGCATGCACAGGAGAATATTTGTATAAATATTCAAACATTTCTTTATTATCATCAGCCGTGCCGTAATCGTAAGCCCAGCCTGCACCGGCAGTGAATTTATGATAGCGCAGCATATCCATTACACCAACAGCAGGAAAACAAACTTTATATAAGTCAGGCCGCTGCGTCATACAGGCGCCTATCAGCAAGCCGCCATTGCTGCCGCCAGAGATGGCGAGGTATTCTTTCGATGTGTATTTTTCACGGATGAGGTATTCTGCAGCAGCAATAAAATCATCAAACACATTCTGCTTTTTTGTTTTAATACCTGCATTATGCCAGGCGTCGCCATACTCGCCGCCGCCGCGCAAATTGGGAACGGCATAGATGCCGCCATTTTCTATAAACACCAAGTTACTGATGCTGAACGAAGGCGTAAGGCTTATACCGAAACCTCCATATCCATACAGCATTAAAGGATTCCTGCTATTTTGCTGCATACCTTTTTTAAAGGTTATGATCATGGGGATTTTTGTTCCATCTTTTGAATGATAAAACACCTGCCGGCTTTCGTACGCATCGGGATTATAGTTAATGGCCGGCTTTTTATAAACAGTGGTATTGCCGCCGGCAATATCGTATTTAAAAATGGTGGGCGGATATACATAAGAAGTAAAGGTGAAATAGGTTTCTCTTTCTTCGCGCTTACCGCTAAAGCCGCCTGCAGTGCCGGGGCCCGGCAAATGAACAATACGCTCTTTCACGCCATTCAAATCATACTGTATTACTTCGCTTACTGCATCCTGTATGTATTGTGCAAAGAGTTTGCCGCCGCAGGTTGACACATCGAGGGGAAACTGCGTTTCGGGAATAAGGTCTTTCCAATATTCCGGTGTGGGCGTGGCGGCATCTGTTATAACCAGCCTGCTGTTTGGCGCATTTTTATTGGTAGCAATGTATAGTTTGCCATTATTGCTGTAAACCACATTTTGCACCGTTTCAAAACCGGTAACAAGCGGAACGATCGCAGCGCCCGGCTTTGTGAGATCCTGTATATACAACTCATTGCCATAAGTAGAATTGGCTGCGCTTATAACAAGGTATTGCTGGTCTTCAGTTACATAAGCGCCAATATACCTGCGCGGCGTTGCTTCTCCGCCAAAAATTAATTTATCTTCACTTTGCGGTGTGCCCAGCTTATGATAAAATAATTTATGATGATCTGTTTTGCCCGAAAGCTGGCTGCCTTCTTTGGGCTTATCGTAGCTGCTGTAATAAAAGCCTTCATTCTGTTTCCAGGCAATGCCGCTGAACTTTACATCCCTTAGAGTATCATCAAGTATTTTTTTTGTTGCAGCATCTGTTATTAAAAGCTTGTTCCAGTCTGATCCGCCCTCAGAAATGGTATATGCTGCAAGGGATCCGTCTTTTGTAAACTCAAGCCCGGTAAGCGATGTAGTGCCGTCGGCAGAAAATTTATTCGGGTCTAAAAACAGTTCAGCCGCTTCATTATCTTTCTGCCTGTATAATACACTCTGGTTCTGTAAGCCATTATTCTTAAAAAAATAGGTATAGCCGCCTTCCTTAAACGGTGCGGAATATTTTTCGTAATTCCATAATGCCGTAAGCCTTTCTTTAATAGCGCTCCTGAAAGGTATTTGCGCCAGGTATGCATTGGTTACTTCATTTTCACGCTTCACCCAGTCTTTTGTATCATCTGCCGTATCATGCTCCAGCCACCGGTAAGGATCGCTCACTTTTGTTCCAAAAAAATCATCGGTCTGATCAACTGTTTTCGTTTCAGGATATTTACCTGTAAACGCATTTTGCGCAAAGGTGGTTATGCTCATCGTAATCATTAAAATAAAAATTGAATGTTTCATGTGTCAATTTTTTATCGTCTTCAATGGCCGCCTGTCGGCAGATAGAAAATTCGCCATAAAATTCTCATCGCTTTGGGCAAAATTTTGCTCGAAAATTTTTACGATTCATTTCATAGTACAGCATGGCTTTAGTTCAATACCTGCAATGTAACCTTATCTGTTAATGTTTGGAAAAGGAAATTTTTTCATCGTCTTCATGCATTAGTTCATGTACATATTGCGCTTTGAGATGATGGTACAAAGAATGCTTATCAACCACCAGTGAAGCAATGCTTGCAATAAGCCCGGCCAGCATCAGGTGAAAAATAAGGTTATTGCGGTCAGTCATTTCCAGCACAAGGATAGCGCAGGTAAAGGGCGAGCGCGTAACGCCTGTGAGAAAACTTACCATGCCGCAAAGAATAATAATATTGGCATCGCTGGCATTCAAATTAAGCCATCCGGCCACCAGCGAGCCAATGCTGGCGCCGGCACTTAATGCCGGCGCAAAAATGCCGCCAGCGCTGCCTGCCGTAAATGAAAAAACAGAGCCCGCCATTCTAAGCAGGGGCATATACCAGGCCGTATATTTTTCAGAAGTAAATAATGCTTTCACCATTAAATCTTTGCCCGACCCTATGGCGTCTTCATTAAACAAAAAGGCAAAGCATGCAATAACCAATGCACAAAATACCATGTATAAAACATGCTGGTACTTAAATTTGAATGTTGACTTCCATTTTTGTACCAGCAGGATGATACGGCTGATATAAGCGCCGAAAAAACCGGCAATAATTGCCACCACTATCACAATGCTAAATACCCACCACGAGAGCGCATTTATTTGCGGGTAGCCTAAATACAAATACGATCCTAAAAAACCCTGCGCCGTTAAGCCCGCAATGATGACCGCCGTAAAAATGGCTGTTTTAAAATAACTGAGATGCGTTTTGGTAAGCTCTTCAATAGCAAACACAATACCACCCAGCGGCGTATTAAAAGCGGCAGCAAGGCCGGCTGCTGCACCGGTCATAATCATGATGCGCTTTGAGATTTTCGGGTACCACGCCGGCAGCCATTCATTTATGTTTCTGAATATGGAACCGGCAATCTGTATGGTAGGGCCTTCCCTTCCCACAATACCGCCGCCCACTGCCATTATTAAAGAAGAAATGATCTTTACCAGTATTACAGGAATGCTTAACAGCTTCTTTATTTTACTGTTACATTTAGGCGTTGCCAGTTCAATGGCGGCAATAACCTGCGGTATGCCACTGCCTTTTGCGTATGGAGCAAACCGGTTTACCACCCACCACGATATAATAAAACAGCCAGGCGTTATAATAAAAAACAGCCAGGTATGTGTATGAAATATCCAGCCTCTCACCCATTCGGCCAGGGCAAACAGCTTTGTATATAGAACAGCAGTTAACCCGGTTACAATAGAGGCAATCCAAAAGGGCACGGCCTGCAGGATATTGGCTTTAATATTTTCATTTGAGATAGCATCAAAGGCATATTTTAATTTTAAACGGAGGGCTGAATACGCTTTGCGGAATAACTCTTTCATTAAATACAAATTATCAATAGCTATCCGCACTTGTATGTTGGTACAATGCCGGCAATGCAGATGCTCAGTTAAATTATTAAAATGTGGATTGCCGCAAATTAATAATTTAAGTTTCCAATTTGTAAATAATCAGTAAAACAGTTAGGCACAGTTTATACCGGGCAAAATGTTCAATCCTGGTCAGCCAATGCCATAACGGCCTGCAGCATGGGAATTAAAAGCGTTAGTTTTGAAGCGGAAGACAGTGCACCATTTGCAAATTTCCCCGCAATGTTTGCTGCTATTTTTGACAGCCGTTCGCGAACAATTAAAACAGGCAAAGACTGCCCTACCTTTATCCTGAACAGCCTCCAATAATTTGTGCGCCTTTTATTTCTTATGAATTTCATGCACAGGGTTTCATGGCTGGGCGTTAAATCGGGCACAACATTTTCCAACTCCTGTTCCCAGGCATTATCTTTTTCATATCCCAATTCTATCAGCTTACGGCTTACAGACCCGTGCTTTTTTATCTGGCCTGCCACCCTTGCTTTATGTTTTCGCCAGTTGCCAATGCTGGCTGCAGACACAGGCCTCAACCCTTTTAATGCATTAATATAACTTTCTGAAGGCCTGGCAGACTGGTGAAACTGGCTAAACAAAGCCTTCTTACGCAAAAAAGGCAGCCTCGCATGTATATATTCCTGTACTATATCAGGATGGGTAACCAGGTCTTCATATTTAACGGTTATAAACCGGGGATGCTTTTTTAACCTGTCGCCCATTCTTGTAAAACATTTCCATATAGACAGGCTGCTCCAGTACTTTTGCTCATCATTTGGATGCTTGCTTACTATGGTATCCCGTGCATCGCGCAACATATAAATAATGTAAAGATCCTGCAGCCAATTGAGCATGTATTCTGCAATTATAATGTCCCGCGGGTTTTTGGTTAAATATATTTCCCCGCGCCGGGATGGCGGCACCGCTAACCTTGCCTCCTTTACTTTATAGATGTCTATTTCAAAACAATTATACATCATTTCAGCAATAAGCGTAGTGCCGCAACGCGAACAACAGCCAACAACATGTACCCTTTTCATTATTTTTTAATATCTGGTTTAATTCGCCGGAAGCTTTAAATTTTCCCGGCACCTACATTAAATGGATATTAGTACAAATTATTGTCTTGAAGAAAAAGGTTGAGGCATATAAGCCCTTTTTAGAGGTAAACGGAAGGCATGGGGCAAACGGCCTGAATATTTTGTTAATTAAGCGCATTAAAGGCATCTGCTGTTGCCATAAAAATAAAAGGTCATATTCAGGGCAATCTGATAAACATACAGTTTAATTGACAAACATACATTTACTTTTGCAGGCAAAGTATTTTACATGATAACAGTTGAATTAAACAGGGTGCATGGCGATTATGGCTTTGAAGTGACAGATGAAAGCGGGAAAACTGTACATATTGATAACAGTCCCGAACATGGCGGCGATAATTTTGGCGTGCGGCCCATGCAGATGGTATTGATGGCGCTGGCCGGCTGCAGCGGCATGGATGTAATTTCCATACTTAAAAAACAAAGGCAAAATGTAGCAGGTTATAAAACCATTGTTAAGGGTGAAAGGGAACCTGGCGTTGAACCTTCTGTATGGAAAAAAGCAGAGCTTGAATTTATAATTTACGGCGATGTTGATGAAGGCAAGGCGCAACGCGCCGTTGAATTATCTATCAATAAATACTGCTCGGTGGCTGAAACATTAAGAAGAGCGGGCGCTGATATTACATGGAGCGTGAGCGTGGTGGCATCATGAATCATGAAGCCCTGTGCTGCGAAGTCTCCGTATCTGAAGTGTTCGAACCCTGCATTAGCGATCCGTATGATCGCCCACGTGTGTAGAAATAATTGTGCCGGGAGATTTCCACACCGTAGGGGTGGTACATGTAAACGTTCCGTTCCAATGGAACGGTAAAGAAACATTACGGACAGCATTGTACACACGTTAAGCCTCTGTGAGGCTTTAAGAAAATGGTTGCGAACACTTGTGGTCACCGTTCTGCGAAGTCTCCGGACTTTTACTAATGCTTTTTTAATTTTGAGAAAGAGTTTTAAAAAACGATAAAAATAAAATTATGACAACAACAGCCATTCGTGAGCAGCTAAAAAACTACCTGCAAGTTGCAGATGAAAAAAAGGTAAAGGCTATTTATGCGCTTGTTGAAGACGATATTAAGAATGATGATTTTGAATATCCCGAAGCGCTGAAAACGCAGCTTGACGCAATAGAAGAAGATTACAATAAAGGCGATGTAAAGTTTTATACAGAAAAAGAAATACGGGCAGAAACCAGGAAGTTGCTGAAATCGCTGCAAAAGAAATGAAATACCAGATTATCTATTCGCCGCTTGCAGGAAAACAGCGAAATGAAATTATTCTTTGGTATGCTGAACGAAGTTTGCCTGCAATGGAAAACTTTATTATAGAATTAGACACAGTTGTAAAAGGCTTGTATTTAAACCCGCAACGATTTCGCAAAACGTATAAAAATTATCACCAGGTTGCACTGAAAAAATTTCCTTATTATGTTATTTATTCTGTAAAAGAACAAGATGGAATTGTAATAATTGCTTCTATCTGGCATCATAAACGCAGCTCAAGGAAAAAGTATAGCAATTTGTAAAAAGCAGACATATTGAATAGTTTAAAAACAAAGAAGCTCCGCGCTGCAAAGTTCCCGGACCTGAAGTGTTCGAAACCTGCATTAGCGCTCCGTATGATCGCCCACGTGTGTGGAAATAATTGTGCCGGGGAGATTTCCACACCGTAGGGGTGGTGAGTGTAAACGTTCCGTTCCAATGGAACGGTAAAGAAACATTACGGGCAGCATTGTACACACGTTAAGCCTCTGTGGGCTTTAAGAAAATGGTTGCGAAAAGCTATGGTCCGGAGACTTCGCAGTTCTATGCGAAAAGCCTGCCTTGTCGGCAGACAGGTCTCCAGACTTTTGCTAAAGCATTTCAGCAACCCCTGCCTGCCAGATGGGTAGGATATTCGGGTAAGGGAATAAATGATTATTAAATATTGAGCAATGCATATATAAATAACGGCACAAAGCCGGCAACATATAAATATTAAATCAACAACCAATAAAAATGAGCGAGACAAGCAACAAACCGAATGAATTAACCGAAGCGATAAGAATACAAATTCCCACAACAGGTGAAGGAGAGCACTCAACACCGCTTTATCTAACCAGCAGCTTTACATTTGAAGAAGCAGAAACCATGCGGGCCGCTTTTGCCGATGAAAATGATGAAAACATTTACAGCCGTTTTACCAATCCCAATGTAGATGAGTTTATAAAAAAAATGTGCGCGCTGGAACAGGTGGAAGCGGGTTACGCCACGGCTACAGGCATGGCGGCTGTGTTTGCAAGCATGTTTGCGCTGCTGAAACAGGGCGACCATTTAATATGCAGCAGCTCGGTATTTGGCAGCACGCATACCATGGTCACCAAATTTTTACCACGCTACGGCATTGAAACCACGTTGGTGGATGCCAACGATAAAGAAGCCTGGGAAAAAGCAGTAAAGCCCAACAGTAAAATGTTGTTTATAGAAACGCCTACCAATCCGCAGCTTGAAATTATTGACCTGGAATGGGCCGGGCAATTTGCCAAACAGCATCATTTAATTTACAATGTTGATAATTGTTTTGCCACGCCCTTGCTGCAAAAGCCTGCCTTATATGGTGCAGATATAATTGTGCATTCTGCAACAAAATGGATTGACGGCCAGGGCCGTGTTTTAGGTGGCATTGTTGTGGGCAGAAAAGACCTGATAAAAGATATTTATTTGTTCAGCCGCAATACAGGGCCTTCTTTATCGCCGTTCAATGCATGGGTTTTGAGCAAGAGCCTCGAAACACTGGATGTGCGTTTGCAGCGCCACTGTGAGAATGCGCTGAAAGTGGCAGCGGCACTGAAACAGCATAAAAATGTGGAGTGGGTGAAATATCCTTTTATGGAAAACCATCCGCAGTATAACATTGCCAAAAAGCAAATGAAAGCCGGTGGTGGCATTGTTTGTTTTGAAGTAAAAGGCGGCGTAGAAAAAGGAAGGCAGTTTTTAAATAAACTGAAGATGCTTTCCATGACAGCTAATCTCGGCGATACAAGAAGCATCGCATCACATCCTGCCAGCACAACACATTCCAAGCTTACTGAACAGGAAAGACTGAATGTGGGCATTACACCCGGCCTGATAAGAATTTCTGTGGGGCTGGAATATGCAGATGATATAATTAATGATCTGAACCAGGCGTTAGACTAAATAACTGTACGGCGTTAGTGATATTCTTTCCTTATTTTTATACTCAAATAAGTACTTATGGAAGTATTAAATTATACGGAGTTTAGAAATAATCTAACGGAAAGCCTGAATAAAGTAACAGCAGATTCAGAAATAATAATTGTATCACGGGGTAAGGGGAAGAACGTAGTAGTAATGAGCCTTGATGAATACAATGCCTTTAAAGAAACAATTTATCTTACATCAACGAAAGCCAACCGTAAAAGATTAGATGACGCCCTGAATGAAATGGAGAAAGGAAAATTTAAGAAACATAAACTGGTTGAATAATGGAGTTGGTGTGGCAAACCAATGCCTGGGAAGACTATTTATACTGGCAAAAAACGGATGACAAAATACTGTTTCGTATAAATGAACTGATTAAAGACTGCCTTCGTTCGCCCTTTAAAGGCATAGGAAAGCCGGAACCGCTTAAGGGGAATTATTCAGGATGCTGGAGCAGGAGAATTAATGACGAGCACAGGCTGGTGTATAAAATATCAAAGGAAAGACTACATATTTTGCAATGCAGGTTTCATTATAAATAATTTGATGAGCTTAGCCAGACGAAGAATTGAATTTGGTTGCTTAATCGGTTTTTCATAGTCTTAACAAAAGTGATGTTCTTTAAAAAAACTAAAGAACATCACTATAAATATTTTAAGGGTTACTGCATTTTTTCAAGTATTTCTTTGAGGTAATTTATATGACGTCCAAATTGCTTTTGATATGAATATCTCTGAAAGAAATAACCTGATGCTATATACGCTAAATATACTGCAGCTCTCAAATAAACCGGCACATCAGCCCACGCATTACTATTTTTATTTTGATGTGTTACAATTTCAAATCCTATACAAATTAAAGCAAGCCCAAATACCCCCAGCCATTTCTGTATTGTCAGGCTTCTTTCAACAGCGGCTACCTTATTTTTTAATTCAGTTCTTACGGGCAATTCTATATACTGCAATTTATTTATCAAAAAATACCCACAAACGCGGTTAATAATATCAAGCATTAACAACGGACAAATAAACCATGGATTTAATATTATATTATTATGCCATCTTTCCGGATGTGATGCAAAGTCATATATAATATATCCGCAACAAAAAACTATTAAAAGAAAGTACCTTTCATATTTCGATTTTAAACTGGCCAACGGGCCGTAACTTTTGTGTTGTATCATGTCTGTAATTTTTTTATTATGGGCATCAATGTCTGAAGGCGATTGTTGCTGCCATGCCTGTTTTAGTTCATCAAGTTCCATAATATTAAGGTTTAATAATTTGTTTTAATTTGTCTTTTATCCTGTTCATTTTTACTCTCAGGTTTCCCTGGTTAATGCCAAGTATGTCTTCCATTTCATTATAACTTTTATCTTCCAGGTAAAGCATAATGATTGCTTTTTCAACTTCATTCAATTGAGCAATAGCATTGTACAGATGGCCGAGTTGTTTATCTTTTGTATCATCGTATTGAACATCGCCTGCTGTAGATGGAAGATTATCCGGTTCAGAAAATTGAATAAAGTTCTTTTGCTTTCTAAGGCCGGCTATAGCTATATATATCGCGACTCTATACATCCACGTACTTACCTTGGATTGCCCTTTAAAACCCGGATAAGATTTCCATAGCTGAATAACAATTTCCTGGAATAAATCCTGCCTGTCCTGCAATTCCTTTTTATATACACGGCAAACCTTCCATATCAGGAATTCATTATTCTGTATCAGTGTTTCAAAATCTTTTTCCAGTGCTTTATTCACCAATGTAACAGTTGTGTTTAACTGAATAGTAGCCTAATGATATAATTTGTTACAGTAAAAGATAATTTTTTTTACACCGTGAAAAAAATGAGAGGCTGTCTCAAAAGTCGAGTCAGCCTCTTTTTTATTCGGATACCTTGATGGAGAAAGTTTTCGTTTAAGCGATTCTCAAAGCCTTCAATCTGCTTTTGAGACTTCCTCCTTCGCCAGCCACAACGATGCATTGATAAAAAACGTGGAATGGCTATTGCCGACTGCATCCCACCCGTCGTGCAGTTTATTGCCTTTTGCGCCGGAGCCATCATCCGCCGGAGAACTGTCGCCAACAACAACTATTCTTCCCTTCCCATAAGTGCTGTATGCAGCCATTGCGCGAATCTTGTTTTGCGGGTAATTATTCATCCAGAACAAACCTTTCGCCGCCGGCGATGTAAGTGTAATGGTAGTGCCATTATTAAACTGCAAGGCAGTTACTTTTCCTTGCGGGCCTTGCATAATTAGATTTGTATCGGCAGTAATATTGGAAGATCGCTGGCTAATATTGGTTAAATAAATAGAGAAGCCAAACGGATCTTTTTGTACGGGATTATTATTCATCAGATCATTCCAGATAGCAGGCGAATCCCAGCCATCATTATTCCTGTCTGAATGATCATGATCGGCTATCATGAACAAGCCGCCGCCGTTCTGTACAAAACTGACAATCGCCGTTTTTTCATTATCACTGAAGCGGATATTGGGCTCATCAATAATAAAAACATCGTAATGCAAAAGGTCTTGTGCATTCTTTGAATCGCCATAAGTGATGTGGCCGCCTTCCTGCAAGGTTTCTACCTGCTGCTTTTGCTTTACCAATGCAATTCCCCAGGATGATAAAGCGCCCGTCCAGTAAGTTTCAGGCGTTAATGCATTAATATTTTCCTGCGGCGGTGTTGGCAACCGTTTTGCAAGATTGTTGTCTTCATCAATAACCCAGTCTGCATTGCCGGCAGTTTCAGATTTGGTGTTATCAAACAAAAATCTCTTTACATTTACTTCATGAACAAGCGATGTATCCGCAAAGCTGTTTTGCGGTATATTGTTCTTATTTGCACCGCAGGATACGAAAAACAGGGAGGCGAAAAATAAAACCTGTGCGCTCTTCATAAATAGGAATTCATTCCGGCTAAAATAATTTTATTTTAAAGAATGAGGCTGCAATAAAACAAAAGCAGGAATGGAACTTATTTAGATTTTATTGTGAATTACAACGATTTTCATCTCCGATGAAGATACTATAATTCATTAAACATGACAAGCTTTTAATGTTTCATTCTGTGTAATTTCCATGCCTTTGCGCTCTTTGCCTGCTTTGCTTCGCCGCGTAAAAAACAAACTTATTGCAGCTTAACAGGCTGCAATGATGCATGTATAAAGAACCTGGAAAAAACTAACCTGGAATTAGTAATTTGATAATCCCTTACCGGCATTGATGCTTTACCTTTATACCGTTCATTAACCTCAGGGCTAATTCAATAACTGATGAAACCGGGCATGATAATTTTTTCTCACACAACCTGTTCCGAACCAGCTTCGGGAGGAGAATGCCTGCCTGCCGGACAGGCAGGTACATAGCGAGGTTCCATCCGACCAATTAAAAAATAAACTTGTACGGATGAAAAAAATTTTTGTTCTTTCTGCGATTGCATTGCTTGCGGCTGCCTGTTCGGTTTCAAGAAACAGTAATGCTAAAATAAAGTTTGCCGCCAATGTGGTGGTGGCGCACCGGGGCGCCCATGCGCTGAGCAACCTTCCTGAAAATTCTATTGCTTCACTGCAGCAGGCAATTCAGCTACATTGTACAGGCTCTGAATTTGATGTATGGATGACGGCTGATGATTCACTGGTTATCCACCACGACTCCGACTATAATAAGCTCACTATTGAAACAACAGGCTTTAGCGAATTGAGAAAATATCCGTTTCCCAACGGCGAGCCGCTGCCTTCGCTGCGCGAATACCTGCTGGCCGGCGTAAAAGACAACCATGCAACGAGGCTGGTGCTTGAAATAAAACCGTCTAAAATAAGTAAAGAACGCAGCATAGCGGTTACGGATAAGGTGATACAATTGGTGCACGAGTTAGGTTGTGCCAAATTCATGGTGTATATAAGTTTTGATTACGATATAATGAAACATATCCATGCCATTGAGCCCGGGGCCATAACACAATATTTAAACGGCGACATTGCTCCTGCCGCTTTAAAAGCAGACGGCATAAGCGGCGCAGATTATCATTTCTCCGTGTTTGCAAAGAACCCGGCCTGGATAACGGAAGCCAAAAAAAATAATATCCGGCTTAATGCCTGGACGGTTGACGACACCACCAATATGCGCTGGCTGCTGGACAGCGGGTTTAATTTTATTACCACCAACCAGCCTGAAATGCTGTTTGAATTATTGAAAAGCAGGAAATAAATTCTGGAAACGTCATATAAGATACATAGCTTTTAGCATGAACAAGAACAAAAGCGGCACAAAGGGAGACTGTATTAAAAAGCCTGTTTAGCAAATATGCCACGAAGGCTTAAAGACATAAAGCCTTGATTTTAAAACTTATTTTTTTTCGTGCCTTAGTGTATGGTACTTCCTATTCTGTTAAAATAAAAATAACATAGCAATTGCATGCGCTTTGTATATAAGTTGTTCGCATTTTTATGCTGATGAAATATATTACTGTAATTGCTTTATTATTATCTGCATTAACGCTTACTGCGCAAAATAATCCTGATGCTATATTAGGCAAATGGGAATCATCTGAAAAAAATCTTATTGTAGAAGTGTATAAACAGCATAATAACTTTCAGGCGCGTATAATTTGGTTTAACAATCCCGGTAACCTACTGCCTGAAACCGATATAAAAAACCCTGATAAAGATTTGCGTTCCAGGAAAATTGTGGGCATGGATGTACTGTCGGGTTTAGAATACAATGCAAAACAAAACAGGTGGACAGGCGGAAAGATATATGACTGCACCAGCGGCCATACCTGGAGCGCTACTGTATGGCTGGCATCGCCGGATGAATTGAATGTAAGAGGGTTCTACCTGGTAAGATGGCTGGGCAAAACGATGCTGTTTACGAAGGCAGATTAACCGCATGCTGTCTTTACTAAATTATATTTCATTTTTCTTTTCATTCATGGCAGGCGCTAATCTGATGTTTGTAAAAATTCAAATTGCATTCACCCTCATAGTTGATTTCTGTTTTACATTATTCGATTGTAAATTTGCATGATTCTGAATAATTGTTTTTATTTACCGGCGGCTGATACATGGTGGCGTTCCTGTCTGCTGCGTTATGCAGGCAGCGTTTTTTGTATCGCTCCTTTGTACTTTGGTTTCAAGCATAAAACACACCAAACATGGCATTTGATATTGAAATGATTAAAAAAGTGTACAGCGAATTGCCTGCTAAAATTGCTGCTGCACGCAAAGTTCTTAACCGTCCATTAACCTTAGCAGAAAAAATTCTCTTTGCACATCTTTCTCCCGACCAGGAACCGGAGGCATTTGAACGCGGCAAAAACTATGTAAATTTTGCGCCAGACCGTGTTGCTATGCAGGATGCTACGGCTCAAATGGCTTTATTGCAGTTTATGCAGGCAGGCAGGCCAAAAGTGGCCGTACCATCAACAGTGCATTGCGATCATTTAATACAGGCCAAAGTGGGCGCTAAAGAAGACCTTGCCACAGCGCTGCAGGTAAATAAAGAAGTATATGATTTTTTGGCTTCCGTTTCTGATAAATACGGGATTGGTTTCTGGAAACCCGGTGCAGGCATCATTCACCAGGTGGTGCTGGAAAACTATGCTTTTCCCGGCGGCATGATGATCGGCACCGACAGCCATACGCCAAATGCGGGCGGCCTCGGCATGATTGCCATAGGCGTAGGCGGCGCAGACGCCTGTGATGTAATGGCTGGCTTACCATGGGAATTAAAATGGCCCAAGCTTATTGGCATAAAACTTACCGGTAAAATGAGCGGCTGGACAAGCGCAAAAGATATTATCCTCTGGGTGGCCGGGCAGCTAACCGTGAAAGGCGGCACCGGCGCCATAGTTGAATATTTCGGCGAAGGCGCAGACAGTTTCAGCGCCACCGGCAAAGGCACCATTTGCAACATGGGCGCTGAAATTGGCGCCACCTGTTCTTTGTTTGCCTACGATGAAAAGATGGCAGCTTATTTAAGGTCAACAGCAAGAGCTGATATTGCTGAATTAGCTAATGGCGTTAAGGAATACCTTCGCCCCGATGCGGAAGTATATGAAAATCCTGAACTGTATTACGACCAGGTGCTTGAATTGAATTTAAGCGAACTGGAGCCGTATGTAAACGGGCCTTTCACACCAGATCTTGCAACGCCTATTTCTAAAATGAAAGAAGCAGTTGAAAAAAATGGCTGGCCTGCAAAGCTGGAAGTGGCTTTGATTGGAAGCTGTACAAATTCTTCTTATGAAGATATAAGCCGCTCTGCCTCCATTGTAAAAGATGCGGTGAGCAAAGGGCTTAAAACAAACAGCGAATTTACCATTACGCCCGGCTCGGAACAGGTTCGTTTTACCATAGAAAGGGATGGCTTTATAAACGATTTTGAAAGTGTGGGCGGCATTGTACTGGCAAATGCCTGCGGGCCCTGCATCGGCCAATGGGCAAGGCATGTGGATGACCCGAACAAGAAGAACACCATCATCACTTCTTTCAACAGGAACTTTGCAAAACGCAACGAT
Source organism: Parafilimonas sp. (assembly GCF_047606085.1). GTDB lineage: Bacteria > Bacteroidota > Bacteroidia > Chitinophagales > Chitinophagaceae > Parafilimonas. Next base: position 56,670 of record NZ_JASGEX010000021.1, on the reverse strand, counting down.
GGCCTTGCATCTACCCATGCTTTCGTTGCTTCCCCTGAAGTGGTAACAGCCATGGCCATAGCCGGCACTATCGCCTTCAATCCCATCACAGATAAATTGAAAAATGATAAAGGCGAAGAAATTTTGCTGAACGAGCCACGGGGCTATGAACTGCCTCCAAAAGGTTTTGCGGTAGATGACCCGGGCTTCCAGGCGCCTGCTGAAGACGGCAGTAAGGTGCAGGTTGCAGTTGATCCTGATTCCCAAAGATTGCAGTTGCTGGCACCTTTTAAAGAATGGGAAGGCACTGATTTAAAAGGCCTGAAATTATTAATCAAAGCCAGGGGAAAATGTACAACCGATCATATTTCCATGGCTGGCCCGTGGCTGAAATTCCGTGGCCATCTTGATAATATTTCCAATAACATGCTGATAGGTGCAGTTAACTTTTTTAATAATCAAACAGACGCTGTAAAGAATGAACTAACCGGTGAATATGGCGCTGTGCCGGCAACCCAAAGGGCATATAAAGCTGCAGGCATTGGCACCATTGTGGTGGGCGATGAGAATTATGGCGAAGGAAGCTCCCGCGAACATGCGGCTATGGAGCCTCGTTTTCTTGGCGTAAGGGCCATTCTTGTAAAAAGCTTTGCGCGCATACACGAAACCAACCTGAAGAAACAGGGCATGCTGGCGCTTACATTCGCTAACAAAGATGATTATGATAAAATACTTGAAGACGACACATTTGATATTAGTGGATTAACCACATTTGCACCAGGCGTATCATTGCATATTGTTATTCACCACAGCGATGGCGCTTCTGAAACAATTGAAGTAAACCACACGTATAATGAACAGCAGATTGAATGGTTTAAAGCAGGTGCTGCATTAAACATTATCCGCAAAAAGTTTAATGCTTCTGTTGAAGAACCTGTTTCATAAATTAACTGGTAAGTAACGAAAAGAGGCTGTTCTTAATGTAAGACAGCCTCTTTCTTATTTGTAATAATCCCGTTCAATCTTTTATTTGTTATTAGACAGCTTTCTTATTTTCTGGCCCTTGGGATTAAAATGTTCTCCGCCCACTTTATCCATGCTCATCTTGGTTGGTGTGCCATGGTTCTTTGATAAGAATTCATCTTTATCAGCCTTGGCATTATTCACCTGTGTTTCCTGCTCTCTGGTAGGCTGTTGCCTGTTTTGTTTTACAGCCTGTGTTTCTGCATGCGTAGGGTTTGACCTGATGCCGCCTTCGCCGTTAAAGCTTGCCCGGTTGGCAGCCAGCGGTTTATTAACTGCCGTTTTATCAACATAAACATGGTGCACTGCCGTTTTATTTACATTCACTACAGCCGTATTGTAGTGGAATACATTGCTGATCCATCGGCCGCCCGAAAAACCAACACCAAAATACCCAAATCCGTAATTAATACCGCCATAAAACCCAACCTCAGTGCCCCAGTAGCCGGGATAAAAATCATACACGCCATTTACAAAAGCCCAATAAGGAGGTGTCCATAATAAATCCGGCGCAGGAGGGGCCACCCAAACACCCGGTACCCAATAATATTCGCCGGTGGCTTCATCAAATGCCCAATACCCGGGTGTCCATATATAACCATCAGCAGGGCAGGGCGGCTGCACATACGTGGGCAAAGGCGGCGGCGCTATTTTAGCAGTAACTGAAATTTCTATTCCCTGTGCCCTTACCAGGAAAATGCAAAACATGAATATTGAAGTGAACAATACCTTTTTAAAGACTTTTTTCATAAATTTCATTTTAGTTGAATTAAGAGCCTGTTTAAATTTTAAATCCCAAACCAACATTACAGGTTTAGCCCAAAAAAATTTGCCTGATTTTGTCTCAATCAGCATCAAAAAACATTGAAAACAAGCAACTTTCTGACCTATAATAAATTCTGGAAATAAATTTTAAACAGGCTCTTAGATTGATATAAAAATGAATAGTTGCCCTTCTCCTTTGTTTTAATATATTAATAACAAACTCAAAAAAAATGCCATATAAAGAAGATATTCAAAATATATCGCCGTTCCGGCTACCTTCACTACTGTTTTAGAAATTATCATTTTACTTTGTTGCATGTTTGGTGTAACCATACTTGGAAATAATTCTGCATTGCCTGCCTATAACAGGCACCCTACCGCACAGGTTATCAACCTGTGCGACCAGTTGTTTTTGGTTGATTGCGGCGAAGGCACACAAATGCAAATGAACCTGTATAAAATAAAGCGAAGCCGCATAAATCATATTTTTATTTCGCATCTGCATGGCGATCATTATTTTGGCCTGCCAGGTTTAATAACAAGTTATGGATTACTTGGCCGCGTTGCAGATCTGCATTTATATGCCCCTCCGCCGCTAAAAGAGATCCTTGACCGGCAGCTTGCCGTTGCAGGCACTGTGCTTCCATATATGTTATATTTTCACCCTTTGAAAGAAGGGACTATGGCTGATGAGGAAAAGTTTTCCGTTGAATGCTTTAAAGTATTTCACCGCATAGACTGCTATGGGTTTTTGTTTCGTGAAAAAAGGAAACCAAGAAAGATAAATATTGAAGCAGCATCAAAATACAATGTACCATTCGAATTGTTTGACCAATTAAAAGAAGGCAATGATATTATGCTGAATAAGGAGCTTATAAAAAATGAGGAACTTACAGTTGCAAACAAGCCACCCAAAGCTTATGCATTCTGTGCTGATACAATATATACGGAAAGCCTGTCGGAAAAAGTGAAAGATGTTGATTTATTATATCATGAAGCTACTTACCTGAAAGATAAAACCGAAAAAGCGGTCAGCCGTTTTCATTCAACCAGTGAGCAGGCTGCCATGCTTGCAAAACTTTCCAATGCAAAAAAACTATTGATCGGCCATTTCAGCAGTACTTATGAAAGCCTTGACAGCTTTTTAACGGAAGCGCAGGCGGTGTTTCCCGATACACAATTAGCTTTAGAGGGGCAGAGTTTTATTGTATAAGCACTTATATAATTTTTCCATTTTTATGGTTTTTCGCACAGAGCAAAGAAGTGAACAGAGAAATAACGCACCTCGTCAGCGCTGTATGCTCCATGCGACATAATAACATAATAAGCTATTGCATCAGCCATCAGTAAAAATCGGGAAACTCCTGCCGCCAGTATTTTTCATTATGCTGGCCCAGGGGAAAAATCACATCCTGCATATTGCAGCAGTTTTTCTCTTTAATGATGTTATACATTTTTTGCATATCGCGTACCATTGACGCTGTTTCTTTTTCACCGGCATACAAATAGATACGAAACTTTTGCTGCCATTTTACATTTGCAACATCTGTGTAAAGCTGCGGCATTATTGAAAAATCAGGAGAGAAAATACCTGCCCCGCCAAACACTTCAGGATACTGAACCAATGCATACAAAGAAACCAACGCCCCCATGCTGCTGCCCGCAATAAATGTGTGCAACATCTCTTTTTGCGTACGATAATTTTTATCAATGAAAGGCTTTAATGTGATTGCAAGAAAATCAATATACAGCTTGGCTTCTCCTTTGCCATATTTTGCATCATTATATGGATTGTATTCATTCATGCGCTTATCGCCACAATTATCAATACCAACTACAATACATTCCTTGTTACCGTTTTTAGCCATTGAATCAAGCGATTCATCAATGCCCCACTCATTGCTAAAGGCGGTTTGCTCGCTAAATAAGTTCTGCCCGTCCTGCATATACAATACCGGGTAGGTATTTGTTTTTAGTTTATTATAAGATGGCGGCAGGTAAATCCATATCCTGCGATAGCGGTTTAACTGCGGCATCAAAAAAGCAGTGTCTATAATATGCACATTTACCGAAGCAGTATTGGGCCTGGGTTTTTCAGGCGCATCATCCTTCCAGCCGGCAATCGTAATATCAATTGTTGTATCGCCTTTTATGTCTGCCATCCTGTTATCAATATCCTCCCCTTTCGCTGTTGTTTCAACCTTATCCCAACTGCCGCGCGTAAACTTAAATTCATGATGGCCTGTATCAATATTCATAACAATTATGCAGCGGTTACCGCCAAATGGCTTCAGCTTCAATTTAGTATCCGCAGGGTTCCATTCATTAAAATCTCCTGCAATAAATATTTCATCCCGGGGCTTGGCCGCAATGGAAGATACAACAATGCGAACTGTATATTGGGCCTTTAAACCGCTGCTGCAACAAGTAAAGAGTATAATAGCAATTAAATACTTCATGCACTAAAATAAATTTATAGAATAACGAAGGCAAACATCAAATGATAGTTTAAATACAGTTATACTCCTCGCTGGATAAAAATGTGCAATCATTGATTTGCCAAAGTACAAATCTATTCTTATTGCCAGAGGAAGTCTCAAAAGTAAATTGAAGGCTTTGAGAATCGCTGAAACGAAAACTTTCTCCATCAGGTATCCGAATAAAAAAGAGGTTGACTCGACTTTTGAGACGGCCTCAAGCATAAAACATAACCACTGGCACGTCATGCCCCCGACGCGTCGGGGGCATCGCATACTTAGCGTGTACCAATATACATTTTATAAAGTCATCCTTGCTTATACAGCATGATTATGAGATTCCCGCCTTCGCGGGAATGACGGGCAGGAATGTGAGATAATCTTGCAATCCTATAAAGCAGGTGCAAATAGCTAATGCACAAATTCATCCTGTGTTTACTATAACATTAAATGTTGCGTTTTGCCTGTTGTGTTTTTAAAAACAGCTCAAATGCATCTAAAGAAAAGCTGCTGAGGTTTTGCGCGGCTGCAATGCCTGCTTTCTGCGCCGCCAGCACACCATATTTTGTATGCTGAAAAGCGTTTACGGAATGGGCGTCGGGATTAATGGATATCAACACATTTTTATCAATGCAATAATCAAGATAACGCCAATCCATATCAAGCCTGCGCGGATTGGCATTCAGCTCAACTACAACATTATGTGCTGCACAGGCGTCAATGATTGCTTTATAGTTCACCGGGTAACCTGCACGGCTTAATAACAGGCGGCCTGTGCAATGGCCAAGTATGGATGTAAATGGGCTGTTGATGGCATTCATTAAACGCATCATGGCTTTTTCTTCACTCATTTTTAAATTGGAATGCACAGAAGCAATAACCAGATCGAAAGAAGCAAGTATTTCGTCTCTATAATCAAGGCTGCCATCGCCCAGTATATCGCTTTCTATGCTTTTAAAAATTTTAAAAGGCTTCAGCTTTTCATTCAGTTCATCTATCTCGGCGTGCTGGGCTTTCACCCTTTCCTCTGTTAAACCCTTTGCATATCCTACAGATTTGGAATGGTCGCTTATAACAAGATATTCAAGCCCCAGTGTAAGGGCAGCGTTCGCCATTTCTTCAATGGCATTGCTGCCATCGCTCCATTTGGAATGGCTGTGAATAATGGCTTTAATATCTCTTTCCTGAATAACGTTTGGTATGTTATTGGCTGCAGCCTGCTGAATAATGCCAGGCGCTTCACGTAAATAAGGCGGTATGAATGAAAGGCCGGCCTGCTTAAAAATATCTTCTTCAGCATTGAATAAAGATGTGCTGCCGGCAGGCTGCCGCTTATGCCATGCTTCGAGGAAAACCTCACTGCAGGATGTTTCAAATAACTTGTAAAAAAAAATTTCAACCCCCGCATGATAAAAATGCAACGATATATTTTCTTCCCTGCCCTGGAAAACAGAAGTGGCTGCATCAAGCTTTTCTGTTACAAAACTGCGTTGCAACAAAAACGCCTGCAAAGCCGCAGCCGGCGCATTGGTAACCCATTCCAGCCTGTCAATAGTTTCCATCTGCCTGCGAAAAATACCGGTTATTAAAAAGCTGTAGCTGCTGAAATGTTTTTTAAGAAGGCCGTCTAATTCATTGGCAAGCCCTTCAACCTGTGCGTATAAATAGCTCCCGATATTATCCAGGAAATATTCAATAGACTCCTGGATGCTCTTTTGCGTTTTCTCACCAAAGCCTTTATATAAGGTAAGCCTGTTTTCGTTGCATGCATATAATAGTTCGCCAACCGTTTCTATGCCCATCTCTTTCCAGATGACCGCCACTTTTTTAGGGCCAATACCTTTAATATGCATCATTTGCAAAACGCCTGGCGGGGTTTTTTCTATAAGCCCGGCCAACCCGGTTATTTCACCTTTTTCAAATATTTCTGTTATCTTTTTAGCTGCGGATACGCCAATGCCTTTGATAGTTGCATATTTCTCTGCGGGAATAACAGAAAGCTGTTGCGGCAATTTGTCAATCGTAAAAGCAACGGAGGTGTATGCTTTTGCCTTAAAGCTATTTTCCCCATGCACTTCCATCAACTTTGCAAGCAGGGAAAACCGGCCTGCAATAAAAGAATTATCTGCAATCATGTATTAACTGATAATTGCACAAAATATTGAAAGGGTGCAAAACAAAAAAGCCGCTTTTATACGGCTTCTTATTCCAAGAGCTTAGAACCAGTTGTTTTTGATTTAATTCTCCCGAGGATAGAATCGAAAAAAGGTCAGTGCAAATATGGGTATTTTAAAACTGCAGCAATATGTAATTTGTTAAGCGCCCGATTTTAACTAACAACCGTTACTATTGAATAAGTAAGTGCAATTATTCCCCCGGATCAAAAAGGCTTATAAAATCATTTTTCCGGCGGGAAGCAAGTGGTATTTCTGTTTTATCTTTCATTTCTATAATACCACCCTTCCCCTTATGGTACTTTACAATAAACTTTATATTGATGAGGTGCGAGTGGTGCGCCCTGAAAAATATATCAGGCGGAAGCACCTCTTCATATTCCTTTAAGGTTTTTGAAGCGGTATGAGATTTTCCATCGTCCATAAAAAAAATGGTGTAACTGCCTTTTGCTTCACACCGTACTATATTCTGCACAGGAATAACATAAAACCCGAATGAAGTGGGCAGGGTGATGGTGGCAGTATTTTTAGGCGCTGAAAAATTTTTAAGCAGTTGTTCTATTTGCCGGGAAGCTTTTTGAGAATGTATTCTTTCGGCTGACTTATTTACCGCAGCTACAAGCTCTTTTATATTAACAGGCTTAAATAAATAATCGAGCACCGAATATTTAATTGCCTGCAAAAGATAATTATCATAAGCCGTTACAAAAATCACATCAAACTTTACCGGCTGCAAAATATCAAGCAACTGAAATGCATTGCCGCCGCCTATTTCTATATCAAGAAAAACAAGGTCAGGATTATTTTTTGTAATCACACCCATTGCAGTTTCAACAGAATTTGCGTCTCCGGTTACATGAACCTGCGGGCAATACAGATCGAGCATGTTTTTTAGCAATGCAACATTTTTAGGCTCATCCTCAACAATAACGGCATTAATTGTTTTGTTCGGCATAACTAAAAGGAAATTTTATTATTACCCGCGTGCCGGTAGCGCTTTGTTCTGCAATATCTTCAATAGCCACCGTAATATTAACATTATAAAGGCTGTTGAGCCTTTCAATACGGTCACGCACCAGTTGCATGCCTTTTGATGCATACAGGGGATTCGCCTTCTTTTTTAAAGCATTTGAACGGCCTATGCCATTATCTTCCACCATACAGCAAAGGGCATTGCCGCTGTCAAAAAAATGAACCAGAACTGTGCCCCAACCCTTCTGTAAATTCAATATGCCATGCCTTATACTATTTTCAACAAAAGGCTGGATGAACAATGGCGGTATCAATATATTTTCGTCAATATCTTTTTCAACGATGACCCGGAAGGTAAACCAATGCTCATACTTCTTTTGCTCCAGCCCCAGATATGCCTCAAGATATTTTATTTCTTCTGTAAGCGTAATAAATTTTTTGCCTGACATATAAAGTGTTTGCCTTACCAGGGAAGAAAAGTCTGTAATATATTCATTAGCTTCTGCAACATTACCTGAAAATAGGTATTGCTGAATTGAGTTAATACTGTTGAAAATAAAATGCGGGTTCATTTGGGCCCTCAGCGCCATTTGCTCCAGTTCATTGATCCTTCTTTCACGCAGCAGGTCTTCCCGGGCCTTTCTTTTTACGGCCTGTATTCTTGCCCTTACCAATAACCATATTAATGCACCAATAGCAGCAAGGAACACAATTTGCACCCATAGCAGTTGCCAATAATGTTTGGCTTTGGTGAAATGAACGGTGAGCATGCTGCTTTTTACACCATACTTGTTAACGGCATACATGTTTAATTCATAATCACCTGGGTAGAGTAACCGAAATTCCAATATATTTTGCCTGGTTGACTGCCATTCGTTGCTCAGGCCTTTTACCTGGTAGTAGTAGGTAATATCGCCTGCCGACACAAAAGAAATACCTGCATATTCAAAGCGTAGGAAATTATCGTTGCTGGAAAGATGAATGCTGTCCTGGTTAGCATACCAGTTAGCCGCATCTGACTGTATATTCAACAACTTTAAGTGGCAAACGGATTCTTTCCGGGAGGAAGCTGCATTAAAAAATGTAAGCCCATAAGGTGTGCCTGCAAATACGGAGTCGCCGGTTGCATAAATGCAGTTGATTATTTCGCAATCGAGGCCATCAGCCGTTGTAAAACTGGCAATCGAATTATTGTTAAGATCAATTTTGTTTATGCCGCTATCTGTGCCTATCCATATATTATTGCCAGAAAAATAAATACATCTGCAGGAATTGCTTAATAACCCGTCTTTCACAGTTAACTGTTTAATAAGTTTATTATCCCGCAAACAAATAAGGCCATTATTTTCTGTAGCAATCCATATATCGCCATTTTTAGCGCCTATGATTTTTATGATTTTATTTTTCAGAACGGGCAGCTTTTCACCCAAATCTATTACTGAATCATGATTCTTATCCTTAACAATATAAATGCTATTAAGCGTTCCTATATAATATGCTTCACCTGTTTTATAAAAACTGGTGGCACGGCTGCTCCATATTGTATCGCTTAACTTACTTTTAAATGCACCAGCCCTGAATATACCTCTGTCTGTTGAAGCAATCACACGCTTGCCGTCAATCAGGATGCTTTTAATTGTCAAAGAAGGTAAAAACAGAAAAGTCTGATGTTTTTTTATTTGAAATACACCAACATTGGTTGCAGCAAATAAATCTTTATTCTTAATTGAAATTTCTGTAACATATTTAATATTCAAATTTGTCTTTAAATAAAATGAAGTTAACGCGCCATTCTTTAGATTTAATTCACCAAGAACATTCTCATCAGTGCCCATATATAATATTCCATTAGAAGCGCATACAGAATATACAGGAGTATTATCAAAATTTGGTTTAATCTTATAAATTTTAAACCTCACAGATGAAAGCCTGTACACCCCCTGTGTGCTCATCACAAACCATAAATTATTCTCACTGTCACTAAAGCACCTGTTGCTTACCCTGTTAATAAGAAAGCTATCAACAACCTTTTTTTGATTAATGTTATACAGCAGCGTTTTATTGAAAGTTGATATTGCAAAACAACTATCATTAACATAAGAAATTGTGTGAAAATGATCAGGCACCCTCAATTCGAAATAATCATTGTTTTTTTCATTGTGGATTTGAAAAAGGAAATCATTCTTTATTACCTGGTAATATTTATTTACTTCAATGGCTGTTCTTGAGTAATTGGAGTCCTGAAAGGTAGATTTTATAAAAAATTTTGATTTTTTGTACTCACAAATAGTAACATTATGGTCCCTGTCTCCCTTTAATGTTGTATGTATATTTATATACCCATCAGATGAGAGGCCAGCACTATTATTAAACAGATACGTATTATTAATTTCATCCACCTCGTTCAATTTATTATCTCCGGAAAGAATATGCAGCTTTGTTGCTTCCAGGAAAATTATATTTCCTTCGTTATCCTCGCAAGCCTTAAAGATTTCTTCTTTTAAATTAAATTTACCAAGCAACGAGTCATTGTTTCTATTATATATTTTGCCTTCATAATAATAATAAATGGAGTTTCTAAACGGGAAAATCCAAACCCTGTTTTTTGAATCAATAAAAAGGCCTATTATCTCATTGTCGTTTAGCCCGTCGTTTGCCGTATAATTTTTAAAGTGGCTGCCATCGAACCTGCTAAGGCCGGTTTCGGTACCAAACCACATAAAGCCATCCTTATCCTGAGCCACTGCATAAACCGTATTTCCGCTCAATCCATCTTTCACATCATAGTGGTAATAATTATATTGCTGGCTTAAAGCATTGGTATAATAAAGAAATAAAACTAAAAATATGGCTACAATTCGTCTCATGTCAACATTAACTGATTTTGCTAACAATAATTCCAGGTTTTAATACAGTATTATAAATCTTGAAGCCAGTTTCGAAATAGCCTGATACAATTTCTGCCGATACCTGGCCCGCAGAAAAGGTTTTTTCAGCATCTAAGCTTTCATACCCGGCATTCTCATTTTTACAACTAAAAAATGGCCGACACGTCATTGACAGGATCATTATTGGTTTAAGAGGTAAAATTCTCATTTGGTTTAGTTTTAATGTTATAAATATAAGGTTAATTGATTGGAAAAGACAGAAATGCAAAGGTTAGATTCAATTATAAAGCGGAGGCATTTCAATGAACCTTTCTATAACATTTTATAAAAATGCTTCCTGCCGGAAAAAATCAACGGAGATAATCTTATTAGTATAAAAACGTTTACTGAATATTTATAGGGAAGTTTCCAATCCTTAAAAGGGTTTCGGAAGCAAAAAATATTATCAAGCAAAAGGCAAATAAAAAAAACAGGGATTTCAATAATATACATAAGCAAATTAAAAATGTACCAGCCATTCCCATATTGTTTTCTTATCCTCAGATTATTTGATACAATAAGCTGCAGCCCTTTTTTATCGTATAAATTGAAGTATCCCTTATCTGATGAATTGGCAGCAGCATTTATAACTTCACCCTGCAAATGAACAATCCTCAAATCGCCGTACACAACCAGATCGCCGACTTTCTTTAGCCGCGAACACCATTCAGATTCCTCTGCATACAGAAAAAAATCTTCATCCATTAATCCCGCTTTTTCAATTGCAGTTTTTTTTACCATTAAAAAAGCGCCGTTTATCCAATCCACCTTTTGATGCCCGGATGCAACAAGTACATTGGGTTTTTTAGCTTTAAAGGCAAAGGCAATATTTCGCAAAAATTTACCCAAATATGGCAATGGCAATAAATGGTTTAATCCCCCTTTCATAAAATAATTACCAGTAATTTGCAGAGAGCCGTCAGTATTAATGAGCTGAACAGAAGATGCTATAGCTTCATCAACATAAAATTTCTGAAGACATTTGTTTATGCAATCATCAATAACAATCGTGTCCGGATTGAGGAGTAAAACTATCTCGCCTTGTGATTGTTTTATACCCGCATTATTTGCCCTTGCAAAGCCAGCGTTATAGCCCATATCAATCCATTTGATAAAGGGAAATAATTCTAACAAACTATTTCTATCATTTTTATTATTGCTATTGTCAACAATAATCCATTCAAAGTTCCGGGCCGAAGGAAATATCAATGCACTATTTATACAATCAGCAATAAATTTCCCTGCACTATAATTAACTATGATAATTGAAAGCTGCAATGACTAAGACAAAATTGGTTTAGAATATATCTTTTTAAAAAGCAGAAATAAATTACGGCTAATTGCAAACCTGTCAATTTGTTTAGCAAGATTTACGCTTGCATTACTTTCAGGTTTATAATTGTTACCAGGCGCTAATATGTCTGCATAAAACTTGCATTCATCAAGAAAAACAGCAACCGATAAATTACCTCGTTTTTCCTTTGGTGTGCGCATAAGCCGGTGAGCAAGCCCCTTACACCAAAATTGTATAAACCCTATAGCGTATTTTGTAATAACAAAATTATATCCGGTGTTTGTATTTTTTAATTCTTGCAGAAAAATCATAAATTGTTTGAAGGCCGCCTGCATTTTTATATCAGCAGAAATTGCTGTTGTGCTTTGATGCAGCCTGAAAGAAAAACACTCTTTACTGCTCACAGCCAGATAAGATAAAGCTACGATATTAATCCATAGCTCAAAATCTGCAAATAACAGATTTGGATAAGCGGGAATGCCCCCAAGCATGTAATAATCTTTTGATCTTAGCATGAAGCCGGTTCCATTTACATCAATACCTGCTTGCAAAAAAAATGACAAAAATTCAGTAGCAGTCTGTTTTTCCTTCATTGGCCGGCACCTTTTTATGATATTACCCTTTGCATCTATAAACCTGAAATGCGTTTGATACAAGCTTGCATCAGGATATTGATTGATCAAATCATTCACTACCTGCAGATAATTCTTGTCAAATACATCATCATGGCCTGTCATTGTCATAAATTCATTCTTTGGCACCGAAAGAATCCTGGCCCAGTTTTCTTCAATGCTTAAAGGCTTGTCAGCAGGAATAATAACAATACGCTCATCATTCAAAGCCTGCAACCATTCCGCTGTTCCGTCGGTACTGCAATTTTCCAAAATAATCAGGTTGAAATCCTGAAGCGTCTGCGCAAGAATAGAAGCTACACATTCTTTAATGTATCCGCCACCGTTTTTTACAGGTAAAATAAAACTAAACCGCATTAAAACAAAGATGTTTATTTTTCTGTTAATGCCTTATTCAATTTTTTGGTACTGCCCCAAAAATGCATGGGCTCATAATCGGTATATGGATAATAACCGAGGTTTAATTTGATGGTTTTCCCAATTTCATGCAAATAATTTTCAACAAAATCTTTAACAGAAACAGGTTTGCCGCTGCAACAATTAATTATGCCTTCAACCCTGCGCTGCAAAGCAAGTTTTACAATAATTTCTGCTACAGTTGTAACAGGCAGGTAATCTCTCGTCTGTTCTCCACCGCTCATATTAAAAACAGTATCGCCGTTTTGCAAGGCTTTATCCAATTGGGATAAAAGAGAATTTGGGCTTTGCCATTTCCCAAACATATAAAACAGGCGAACCCACTTCAGGGAAAAAGAATATTGTTGCTGCAGTTCTTCAAGATACTTTCTCAATTCGTCTTTTGCTATCGCATAACAACTTGATGGATAAGTTTGCATGTCTTCACTCAAACAGCCTTCCTGCATACCATACTCAAGGCATGTGCCTGTTACAGCAACACTTTTTAAACCATGCCTGATTAAATTTTCAAGCAAAGCCTTATGCCCGGGCAGGTTTATTTCTGTGTGAAATGATGATTTATAGTTAGGCAGTCCCTCCCATGCAAGATGAATGATGATATCGGGCCGATTAAAATATAAAAAGTAATTTATAAGCGGATCGAATTGATTAAAGTTAAAAGGTATATATCGCACATCCTCAAACCAGGCCTGCTGTTTTGCTTTTTCTTCATTTGATGATGTAGCAATTATTTCAACATCATGCTTCAACAATTCATTCATCACATAATTGCCTATGAAACCTGTGGCTCCAGTAACTAATATCTTCATCACACAAAACTTAATTCAGGAACCGGGATTACAAATTTTGCATTCCAGTCTCTAATATAAGATAATTGCTCCGTTATTTCAGCTTTCAAATTCCAGGGAAAAATAATTACATAATCAGGTTTTGCTTCTTTTAAATAAGCTTCATTAACAACCGGAATATGGCTTGCCGGTAAATATTTGTTTTGTTTGTAAGGGTTGGCATCCACAACAAAATCAACCAGATCATTTTTAATTCCGCAATAATTTAAAAGTGTATTTCCTTTTGCGGCCGCGCCATAGGCGGCTACTCTTTTGCCTGCCTTCCTTTGCTCAACCAGGAATTGTACAAATGCAAGTTTTACATTAAGCGCTTTTTGTTGAAAATTATTATAATAGCTTATGTTAAGTATGCCTTTATCTGCTTCCTTTTTAAGCAAGGCTGTTACATTTTCAGATATTGAATTACTATCATCTTCTTTGTGCTTTGCATAAATGCGAAGCGAACCGCCATGCGTTGGTATTTCATCCACATCAAACATTTCCAAACCGTGCGCTTCAAAAATTTGTTTAACCGTGTGAAAAGACAGGTAAGAAAAATGTTCATGATATATTGTATCAAACTGGTTGTTTTCAACCAACTGCATCAGGTGCGGGAACTCCATTGTAATGATTCCCTGCGGCTTTAAAATTATCTTCATGCCGCCAACAAAATCATTGATGTCAGGCACATGTGCCAGTACATTATTGCCAAGCAATAAATCAGCCTGAATGCCTTTTGCTGCAAGTGTTTCAGCCAATCGCACACCAAAAAAATCTACAACAGATTCTATGCCCTTTTCTTCAGCAGCGTTGGCCGTATTGGCAGTGGGCTCTATGCCAAGCACAGGAATATTTTTTTGTTTGAAATATTGCAAAAGATAGCCATCGTTTGATGCCACTTCTATAACCTGCGATGTTTCATTAAATCCAAAACGTTGTGTCATCATTTCGACATAGCGCTTTGAATGCTCCAGCCAGCTTGTTGAAAAAGATGAATAGTAAACATATTCGCTATTGAAGATGGCATCAGATTTTTTGTATTCATCCACCTGCACTAAAAAGCATTTGGAGCAGGTATAAACCTTTAAAGGATAAAACACTTCCGGTTCATTCAACTGCTCTTTTGTAAGAAAAGAATTGGATGCCGGAGAATTAATAAGATCTATAAATACGAGTTCGAGCTCTGTTTTGCAAAACCTGCATTGCATAATTAAATACCTTTAAAATTTTTATCGAGATAAGGATGAGATTTATCTCTTTCTGAAATTATTGTTACAGCCAAAGGCCATTGAATATTTATTCCTGTATCATCATATTTAATGCCGCCTTCAACATTTGGCTTATAGTATTCTGTATGATGATAAAGTAACTCACAACCATCACTCAAACACTGAAAGCCATGTGCAAAACCTTCCGGTATATACATCATCTTTTTATTGGAGGCAGAAAGTTCCGTGCCAAACCACTGCAAAAAAGTAGGTGATTTTTTTCGAAGATCAACAACAACATCAAACACAATTCCTGCTATACAACGAACCATTTTTATTTCACTAAAAGGAGGTAACTGGTAATGCATTCCCCGTAATGAACCTTTTTTGTTAGTGAATGAATGATTCATCTGCAGCCACTCTTTCGTATGACCGATCTGCTTAAATTCATCTTTGCAAAAATACCTGGCAAACCAGCCTCTTTCATCAGTGAAAGGTTCTAATTCAATGATATAATTGCCTTGTAATATTGTTTCAAAAAAGATCATGGCCTATCCCTAAATCCCTTTCCAAAGGAAAGGGACTTTAAAAAAAGTCACAGTTTTAAATAATTATCAATTTGCTGAAACGTATATGCAGCAAGCTCTTCAAAAGGCTGTTTGTACCAGTTCACCGTCCACTCTATGGCTTGTTGCGCATTCAGCTTTGGCTTCCAGCTTAGCTCCTGCTGAACTCTTTCAATACTTAATTTCAATAATCCTGCTTCATGCGGCGCTGACGTGTCAGCCATATTTTTCCATTTACCGCATCCCCAGGTTTTAATGGCTGTTTCAACCAGTTCTTTAACGGTTAAATGATCATCGGGTAATGGTCCGAAATTGTAAGCTTTTGAAAACTGTTGCGGTGCATTATTCAGCCGGCCGGCCAACAATAAATATCCAACCAATGGCTCAAGCACATGTTGCCAGGGACGAACAGCATCGGGGTTACGTACATCAATCGCATGATCATTTTTTAATGCACGGATAATATCGGGAATTATACGGTCTTTATTCCAGTCGCCGCCGCCAATTACATTGCCTGCCCTTGCACTGGCAATCGCTTTTTGATGCTGCTGATAATTTTGTGTGTTGAAAAATGAATTCCTGAAAGAACTGATCACTAATTCTGCACAGGCTTTGCTGGCAGAATAAGGATCATAGCCGCCCAATGCGTCATCTTCTTTATATAAAACTAAATTATCCTCTTTGTTTTCATACACCTTATCTGTTGTTATAGCTACAACAGTACATTTCTTTTTAAGACTGATAAGCGTTTCCAAAACGTTTGCAGTGCCGGTAACATTTACATCAAAAGTTTCTGCCGGAATCTGATAAGAACGCCGCACAAGAGGTTGCGCAGCCAGATGAAAAATATAGTCGGGCTGAAATGCCTCTATTTCTTTTTGCAACTGCCGTTTATCGCGTATGTCTGCAATAACGCTTTGCATATTTACAGATGGCTCCAGGATATTGTATAAGCCATCAATATATTCAGGCTCCAATGCATAACCCTTTATTTCTGCATTAAGATTATACAATAAAGCACAAAGCCAGGAGCCTTTAAAGCCGGTATGGCCGGTTATAAAAACTTTTTTATTCTTATAATATTGCTGAAGGTTATTTACCAGGTTTTCCATTTTGCATTTCCCGATTTCCAGAGGTTCTCCAATTCAATCTTATCCCGCAATGCATCCATAGGTTTCCAAAAACCGGTATGCTTATAAGCAATAAGCTGCTTGTCGCTGGCAAGCGTCTGCATAGGCATATCTTCCCACATTATATCATCAATATTTTCTGCATTCAGGTAATTAAAAACGTCTGGCTTCAATACAAAAAACCCGCCATTAATCCATTTATTATCTCCTTTTGGCTTTTCTTTAAAATGATCAACAACGCCGCCTGCTTCTATTTCCATGCTGCCAAACCTGCCTTCGGGCTGCACGGCTGTAACCGTTGCTATTTTATTATGAGATTGATGAAAAGCAAGCAATTCTTTGATATTGATATCGGCAACGCCATCACCATACGTAAGCATAAAATCTTCTTCACCAATATATTTTTGTACCTGTTTTAAACGGCCTGCTGTTTTTGTATTCAGGCCTGTATCAACAAGCGTAACAACGAAAGACTCGGCATTTGTATAATGTACATTTACCTTATTGCTTTCCAGTTCAATTGTTATGTCAGAATTATGCAAATAATATTGCATAAAATACTCCTTAATATAAAAACCTTTATAGCCAAGGCAAACCACAAATTCCTTAAATCCAAAGCTGTCATATATCTTCATGATATGCCATAATATTGGCCTGCCGCCAATTTCAACCATTGGCTTCGGCCTTACATCTGTTTCTTCGGCCAGCCTTGTACCTAAACCGCCTGCAAAAATTACAACCTTCATTAATTGGGTTTTGCTGCAAAGTAAAAGGAAAAGAAATTAAACCGGCAGCGCGTGATTATGAAAGCCTTTTCTTTTTATAATCTAAATACCCTTTTAAAATACTTTTGCAGTTCTGAAAAAACTTACCGGAAAACAAGAGGTTGTTTTTTAAAGCAACCAACATTAACCTATCCCTTTCTTTAAATTCTGCCGGAAAAAATTTGCTGTATTTATTTTTCACAAACAAATAATTACGCACCATATAATAAACACGCAAAGGAGAATGTATTGTTCGTTTTCGCTTTGCGATAAACCCCAGGTAACCGCTGTTTGTTTTTTTTCCTAACTGGTGCTGTAAAAAAATGTTGTTTAGAAGAAGTATCTTATACTTATGTAATTTAACCCTGTAACAAAAATCAGCATCTACTTCATCCACAAAAAGATTTTCATTATAGCCATTTACCTGCTGCCATGCATTAAGGTTTACAATGCTGCCGGATGTTATAACCGCATTTACTTCGCTATATTCTTTTGCTATGGTTTGCAATTTTCGTTTGTGAGACGGTGCGGCAACACCAATATTTTTATTTGCTGATATTTGCTGTTGAAAAAAAGAAAAATATTTATTTCTGTCTTCCTCCGCAAAATAAGAATCCTGGTCCATTGTTAACAACCATTGATAATTATCTTTTAAAGCATTTGCAGCCGCCAGGTTTAATGCTGCCCCTATTCCTTCATTTTTACTGTTTGGCAAATACACCGCCTTATTGCCTAAAGCTGATATGCCGGGCAAATAATTGCTTTTGAAATCAGGTTCATCGGTATTATCTACAATAAATAATTTATTTGTCAAAGGCAGATATGAATAAATATTATTAATAAGATTTTCATCCGGAAAATACAGCACCACCACCGCGGCAAGCAAAGGTTTGTATGTATTATTTTCAGGCATGCTTTTTTAAAATGCTTTCAATTTTAGCCAGGTCATTTCTTTCAGAAGGTGTTTTCACCACTTTACTTAAACGCCTGTTTTTTTCAATGGCCCTGTTTTTTCTTATTATCCAGTTACCAAGAAATGGAATATGCTGTATAACCCTGCCGATTTTTTTCCTGGAAGATATTGAAGGAAACTTGCTCTGGTGAATTACAACTGCCAGCTTTTTAAAAATATCCTGGAGAAATGCATAAAAAAACAACTGGTCTTTATCAGGCAGAATGTGGTTCAATTTAAAACTTAAGAAGCTTATAAAACTGTCTAATTCCGGTTTATATTTTTCATCATTAAAAATTTTATCCAGGTTATCCGCTGTTTTATCGTCAGAATCTGTTGCATATTCCCGCACCTGAAAAAGAATATTCAGTTCTTTGTAAAACCCTTTTGTTACAGGCACAACAGCAGTTAAATACTCATACAAATAAAGATTATATATTTTATTCCCCGCCGTTTTAAATGCCTCATCCAGATAAGCAGTTCTGTGCACTGCATAGGCCACAGAGCGATAATCTTCAAAAAAAGTTTCTAACCGCCTGAGCGGATCGGCAATTTGCAAATCATATTCAGTTTTTGTATAAATAGTATTGAACTCAACATGCTTCTTATGTATGCTTTCTTTATAATATGCCAGCACGTTGCCCTGCACAGCAGCATAAGACGGGTTATTTTGAAGAAAAAGCACGCATTTTTCCAGGGCGGACGGAATAATAAAATCATCATCTGCACATATTACCACAAAGGGCGTTGATATGCTCTTTAAAGTGCGTTCAATTTTTTGTATATATGTTTCGCCTGGCGTATATACATATTGCCAGTTTTCTTTTAAAGGCTTTTTAAAAATGTGCTCATTTACAGAACTGTCTGCTATAGTAATAAAAAAGCCTGTGGCCTGATAATATTCCAGCAACCTGTCCAGGTTTTTATGACGGTTATTAAGAACAATTATCATGGTAACCAGTTCGAACATTGGCAATAACATTTATCTGCAAACCTAATATTTACATTTTCATTGGTAATGAAAATTCTCTGCAAATCAATTTTGTTTATTACATATAACCGGTTTTATGGAAATATAGTTTCTCTTTTTTATAATACCCAACTGGATATATTTGCCTTTAAAATGTATTTTTTTATTGCTTACTCTAACAAGGTTTAATGGGCATTATTCAAAAACAAAGCACAGTTTCTTCTATTATAATTTTAATCGGGTTTGCTATTGGCGGCGTTAACATGTTATTGATTGCCCCAAAAATTTTAACGGCGCAGCAATTAGGCTTAACAAGGGTTATTACAGATGCAGGTTTAACCATGGCAACCGTATGCACTTTTGGCGCCCTGCCGATTATTTATAAATTTTTCCCCATTTACAGGAGCTATACGCAACCCAAAAAAAATGAACTGCCGTTTTTAACCCTGATAGTTTGCCTCATAGGTTTTTTGCTTGTTTCTTCCCTGGGATATGCATGCAAAGATTTAATTGTGCGCAAATTCAGCGAGAAATCGCCTTTATTTGTTCAGTACAGCTATCTGGTTTATCCTTTTGCTTTTTTTATGCTGATGTTCATCTGGCTCGAAAGCTATAGCTGGACTTTTAAAAAAGGCGTTATATCAAACAGTTTAAAAGAAACGATACCAAGAATTTTATTCACTATTTTATTATTATTGCTTTTTACCAAAACAACTTCTTTTAATGTATTCATTATTCTTTTTTCATTATCATTTGCCTTGCCTTCTGTATTACTTTTTTTCATTTTGCGCCACACAAAAGAATTTTATTTTTACCCGCATATTGGCATTACTACCAGGCGTTTAAAAGGCAAAATGGCCAACTTTGGCCTGTTTCTTTTTGGCGCCCAGTTTTTAAATTTATTATCCAAAACAGTTGATACATTTATTTTAACAGCCAAAGCCGAAAGAGGCCTTGTGGATACCGCCGTTTTTACAATTGCTACGTATATAGTGGCGTTATTGGAAATTCCACAACGCAGCTTAAATGCCATTGCCATTCCTGTGATTGCCGAAGCGTGGCGTAAAAAAGATAAGGGCAGCATTCAAAACATTTATACCAAAAGTGTAAATAATTTATTGATAATAGGCATACTGATTTTTGGAATAATCTTACTTAATGCCCATAACCTAGCCGGGTTTTTAGGTAAAGATTATAACGGTATTGAATGGGTTGTTTTTTTATTGGGAATAGCCAAGCTGGTTGATTTAGGCACCGGCGCCAACACACAGATTATTTCTACTTCCAGTTATTGGAAGGTTGATTTTACCACAAACGTTATCTATACAATTATGGCCCTGCCTATGAACTATATTTTGATTTCCCGCTATGGTTTAATGGGCGCAGCTTATTCCAACCTGATTACCATTACATTTTATAATTTAATGCGCTTTGGCTTCCTGTGGTACAAGTTTAATTTGCAGCCTTATAATTTAAAAGATACCGTTTCCATAGTTGCAGGCTTGTTTGCTGCTGCCATTGCTTACCTGCTGCCGCAAATGCCTTTAATAGCAGATGTAACAGCAAGAACTTTTGTATTTCTTATTTTGTTTATACCGATAATTTATTTCAGTAAAATATCTATGGAAATAAACTATTCAATAAACAAATCAATAACAACGGTATTAAGGCTTGCCGGGATAAAAAAATTTGATAAAAAAATTTAGCTTAAAAACACCGATGCATTTACCTTATTAATACAAGTGTTCCTTTTCTTAGCACAGTCCCCTCTGTACATTTGGAAGATACCTTTATCTGATAAACAAACGTGCCGGCGCCTTGCGGTATGCCATTCACCATTCCATCCCAGCAGGCATTGATATTGTTTGAATGATACACACGGTATCCCCACCGGTCATAAATTGATATGTCAAAATAGTCCACAGGCCCCCAGCTTTTGAGGCCAAAGCAATCGTTCACTCCATCATGATTGGGCGTAAAAGCCCCAGGCACCTGGAATGGCAAAGAACCGGCAACAAATGAGGACTTCACAAGTATTGAATCTGTATTCGTACAATTATTCTGAGAAACAACACTTACAAAATACCATGTATCGGCAGGCGGGTTTACCACCGGGTTATAAACCTGGGTATTATTAATGAATGCAGGAGGCGCCCATGTATATTGGATGCCTCCTGTGGCTGTTAGTGTAGCTTCAGGGTTTAAACAATCAATATCGTTGGATTTAACAATAGTTATATCCGGCTTTTCATTTACAATAACAACAGTGTTAAGTGTATCAGTTAACCTGCATACGCTATTCGTAATAATCACTTCATAACTTGTATTCGAGCCCGGGTGCACGGTGGGTGTGGCTACAAGAGAGTCAGAAACACTGTCTGCAGGAGACCACCTATATGCATCCCCGCCGGAAGCTGTTAATACAACAGAATCACCATTACAAATTGCCGTGTCTTTAGTTATTGCAAATACGGGCACAGGGTTTACATTTATTGTAACAGAATCTTTATTTATACAGGAATTGGATCCGGTACCCGTTACAGTATAGATTATTGTGTTTGAAACTGAAGCTAAGGGGTCAGCAATAGCTGCGTTGGACAAACCGGTAACGGGACTCCATGCATAAGCCACTCCGCCCGAAGCATTTAACTGAACAGATGCATTGCCGCAAACAATCGTGTCATTGCCTGCTTTAATATCCGGCAATGATAATACGGAAATCATAACAGAATCCTTCTCGCTGCAAATGCCATTTCCTGCTGTTACCGTATATAAAGTAGATTGCTTTGGCGATGCATCAGGATCCCGGATTACCGGATTGCTCAGGCCTGAAGATGGCGCCCACTGAAAACTGTTTGCATTTGCCGAAGTGGTTTTTAAATGAACTGAATCATTCAGACAAATACTCGTATCATTCATTGCAGAAATAACAGGGGGCGGCAGCACAGTTACCAAAACACTGTCAACACTGGCACAATCAGCATCGTTTGTAACCTTTACATAATATCTTGTTTCATTATCAGGCGTTGCTACCGGATTATAAATGCCCGGATCAGATAAAGTAGCTGAAGGGCTCCAGCTATACTTATTGCCGGCAGTGCTGCTTGCGCTCAGTTGAACAGAACCACCTGTACAAACGGCCGTATCGTTTGTAATTGTTAAAGCAGGCAATGCCAGCACAACAACCTGAACCGTATCCGTGCCAAAACATCCCTCCTCATTATATCCCCTGACAACAAAAGATGTAGTATGTAAAGGAGATGCCTCAGGGTTTGCAATAGTAGTATCAGATAAATAAGCTGATTCATTCCATTTATATTCAATAGCACCGGAAGCTGCCAATTGAACGGAATCACCTTTGCAAAAAGAAACATCTTCACCCGCATTTACTGCAGGTGCAGGCATAACCGTTATATTGACCGAATCTTCTATCACCGGCTTGCTGCTATCCGTTAAAACATGAAGATGATAGGTGGTTGTAACTAATGGTGAAGCAACAGGGTTTTGAATTGATGTATTGGATAAACCGGCTGAAGGCGACCAGCAATAATCCAAGCCATTTATTGCCATTAATTGCACTGAAGCGCCTGCACAAATTGATGTATCATTATTAACAACAGCGCTGTCATTAATAACATTCACGTTAATCGAATATTCCGTTGTATCAAAACAACCTGTATTTGTTTTGGCAAATAATGTTACAATATAGGTTCCAAAACCTGCGTAACTGATTGTTGTATCTGTAACATTGCCGGCAGTTTTGCCATTGCCAAAGTTCCACCATATACTATCAGCGTTTGAAGCAGCGCTGCTTACATGCACTGATTTAGGATTACAGGCAGACTGTGCATATTTAAAATCAGCCGCGATATTGCAAGGTTGTTCGTCAGCACAGGAAAATGAATAGGCTTTTACTTCATCTTCACTTAGCGCCCTATTATAAATTCTAACTTCATCCAAATCTCCATTTAACCAATATGGATAACTGCTGTTATTCAAATGCCCAAAAAAAAGATTGTATGGGTTAGTGTAAGCATATTGAGCTGCCGGTTCATCTACAACAAGTTTACAGTTTACGTATAATTTTACTCTATCACCATCACTTGTAAAAACAACATTATACCATTGATTTAACTGTATCGCATCCTGATTACCAATCCCTCCATCCGGGCCAAAAAAAACTTCATGCGCAGTAGTCGGGTTCGATGAACACCCTGTTATGGCATCTGAAAATCGTAAAGAATAATTTCCAGGCTTGTAATCTTCACTCTCCTTGGAAATAATTATATTGTTATAGCATTTGCCTGTATAAAAACCTGTTGGCCTTACCGAAGCGCATAAGGATATTTTATTATTACTAAAATTCAAACTGTTACTACTCGGTATTTTTATATAGGTATCCACGCCATTAAAATGGTAAGCGCTATTTGCATTTCCATAATAATCACTCGTTAATGTTGCATTATTAAAAACCGGGTTATTCCCATTGCCGCTTGCATCATTTGCATCGCCATTAAAAGGGTAATATGCCATTAAGCCTTTATCCAAATCAACCTGGCTAAAGCTGGTGAAAGGGCATAACAGGCAAAGTATTAAAGTAATGAGGTTGGGTGTGTTCTTCATGGATTACAAAGCAGTAATTTACACAAATTAAACGCAATCGCCCCAAACAAAAAAATCCCGCAGTGCGGGATTTTTATAAAATCAGAAATATGTTCTTACCAACTTCTGTTTATATCCCAGCTCTCAAATTCCCTGGCTACAGCCGTTAAAAAAGATGCTCCCAAACTGCCGTCAACGATGCGATGATCGTAACTTAAAGACAAATACATTATATGGCGGATGCCAATTGTATCGCCTTGCTCTGTTTCAATTACAACCGGCCTTTTCTTAATGGCGCCAACAGCCAGTATGGCCACCTGGGGCTGGTTAATGATCGGCGTGCCCATTAAACTGCCGAATGTGCCTACATTGGTCAAAGTAAATGTGCCATCCAATGTGTCATCCGGTTTTAGTTTGGCATTACGCGCTGCATCCGCAAGATGGTTCACTTTCTTGCTTAAGCCCACAAGGTTTAAATCGTCCGCATTTTTAATTACAGGCACAATCAGGTTGCCGCCTGGCAAAGCAGTAGCCATGCCAATATTCAAATCTTTCTTAATAATAATCCGGTCGCCGTCAACCGAACTGTTTATCATAGGATAGCGTTTTATCACCTTCACCAGGCAATCAATAAACATCGGCGTAAAGGTTATCCTGGTATTGTTTTGCTTTTCAAAATCCTTCTTGATTTTTTCGCGCCATAAAACCATATTGGTCACATCAGCTTCCGCAAAACTGGTAACATGAGCGCTGGTTTGTTTGCTCTGCACCATGTGCTTTGCAATCAGCCTGCGCATCCTGTCCATCTCAATTATCTCTACATTGCCTTCATATTCTTTCGGCAATTCTTCCGCATATACTTCTACCGTCGGGCGCAATGTAACCGAAGCATTTCCGGACTTTATATTTACATTTGACGTTTGACGGTCCACAACCAGGGCTTCACTGCCAGTTTCACCCACTTGCTGCACCGTTCCCCTTTTTGCCACATAATGCAAAATATCTTTTTTAGTAACCCGGCCTTCATTGCCGGTGCCGGGAATGCTTTCCAGTTCTGCCATGCTTATACCTTCACTGCCGGCAATATTCATTACCAGGGGAGAATAAAAACGGTTTATTTTACCACTGTCGTTCGTATGCAGCATAGTATGCACCGGCACGTATGGAATGTTCTTCCCATCTATTTCATCTTCTTCAATTTCTTCCTTAACATCGCCCGCCGGGGCAGGGACATATACATCATCGTTTTCAACCGGTGCATCTACATCAGTTTCAATTCTGGCAATCACACTGCCAACAGGCACCACATCATTTTCCTTAAACAAAACTTCCGAAATCCTGCCGGCAGCCGTACTTGGCACTTCACTATCCACCTTATCTGTGGCAATATCCAGCACTGTTTCATCATATTGCACGCTGTCGCCCGGCTTTTTATGCCATTTTAAAATAGTTGCCTCCATTATGCTTTCGCCAAGTTTCGGCATTACCAAATCAACAATCGCCATAATTATTCATTTTATTTTTGGGTACTCTTATCAGTCTAAAATAACCCGGCTTTTGTTCCGGCCATTCGCTTCAAGCCCTCATTGCTGCATCACTGCGGGCTTTTCATTACTGTCCCTGTTCAGCGCCCAAAGGTAATGAAACGGATTAACTGTTATTTTTTATGAACATGCACAGCCAATGCAAAGCATGTGCAGCCGTTAATTCAATATTCCGTACCCTTTCAAACCTGAAATGCATTTTCTTCGTTTCAATTTTTTCTGCATTGCCTGCTGCCATCCAAACAGTGCCCACAGGCTTATCTTCACTGCCGCCGCCCGGCCCCATAATGCCTGATACAGCCACTGCATAATCTGTTTTCATCACTTTCAAAACACCGCTCACCATTTCCCTAACCGTTTCTTCACTTACTGCGCCGGCAGTGGCAAGTGTTTCATTGCTTACCTGTAAAACATCTTCTTTAATGCTGTTGCTGTAACTCACCACGCTTCCTTTAAAATAGTCAGAAGAACCCGCAACCGATGTTATAAGATGTGCAATATAACCTCCCGTACAGCTTTCGGCTGTTGATACCGTTTTGTTGCTTTGCTTCAGCAGCCTGCCTAATAAAATTTCAAACGGGACATCTTCGTCAATAGCCAGCACATCGCTCACCAGTTCTTTTAAGGTTTTAAACGTTTTATCTAATACAGTTTCTGTTGTTTCGTTATCGCCCTGCGCAGTCAGCCGCAAACGCACCATGCCATAATTAGGCAGATAAGCCAGCTTAATGTTTGAAGGCAGGGCGCTTTCAAAATCTTTGATCCTGTGCGCCAGAAAACTTTCTCCAATACCAACGGTAAGCAAATTTCTGTGACCGATATACGGCAAACGGAACCTTTGCTGCAATAAAGGCACAACATATTTTTCAACAGCAAACTTCATTTCATGCGGAACGCCGGGCATGCTGATGAATATCTTTCCATCTTTTTCAAACAGCATATTGGGCGCCGTGCCAACCTCATTCTTAAGAATAGTGGCAACATCGGGAACCATGGCCTGCCTGCGGTTGCTTTCAAGCAAAGGCAAAGGGCGCTTAAACACTTGCGTAAACAGGTAGGTAATATGTTTCAGCGTGGCATCATCCATTACCATC
The DNA here is from genome assembly GCF_047606085.1 of Parafilimonas sp. Classification (GTDB taxonomy): domain Bacteria; phylum Bacteroidota; class Bacteroidia; order Chitinophagales; family Chitinophagaceae; genus Parafilimonas. The sequence continues at coordinate 30,353 of NZ_JASGEX010000021.1, read as the reverse complement.
TTGCCGCCAAAATATTCGCAGAGCAAAGGTTTGGTTATATCATCTGCCGTGGGGCCAAGGCCACCTGTTATTAAAATCACGCTCGATACCATGCTTTCGTCATCAAGCGCTTTCCATATTTCATTCCGCTCATCACCCACAGCCAGGCGCCGGTGCACCCATACACCAATCTTATTTAATTCCTGCGCTATCCATGCACTGTTGGTATCAATAACCTGCCCTATCAAAAGTTCATCGCCTATTGTTATAACAGAAACCTTTACCTGTTCCATAATAAAACGCATTAATAACGCAGCAAATGTATGATGCGGCTGCCTTTCAAATAACTTTTAGACTAATCAGAAAAAAATCCCTGCAACGAAAAGAAAATTTAGGCTGCTGATGTAACTGCCGCTAAAAAATTATATACATCCAATGCATCCAAATTTTTGTTTACCGCAGAATCTTTTGTTGAAGGCTCTTTTCCGGTTTACAAAAACGGCGGCATGTTTTTTCAGTTCAGGCCTTATTCGTTTTATACTTCCCCTTTGGACAAACGCTTAACCACATCAACAATAGAAGTATTTAGTTTTACATTTGGCGCATTCTATAGCTTTAAATAAAACTAATGCGTATAGCTTTCATTCTTCTCTTTACTTATTTTTCTTTTAACGCTGCTGCACAAAATATTGCTCAAAAAATAAATGCTGCTGTAAATACTTTTTTAAACAACGAACAGCTTAAGCACGCCATTGTAAGTTTATACGTTACCGATGAAAATGGAACCAAAGTTTATGCGCTGAACGAAGAATATGGTTTAGCGCCGGCAAGCACCCAAAAAATTTTTACATCAATAGCCGCATTAAGTTTACTGGGAAGAGATTTTACCTACAAAACAGAAATTGGTTATACGGGTAATATTAGTAATGGCAATTTAAACGGAGACTTAATTATAAAAGGTTATGGTGACCCAACTTTTGGAAGCTGGCGCTATAGCAACACAAAGCCTGCATCAGTTTTAAACTTTATTGTTGGCAGTATTAAAAAAGCCGGCATAAATAATATTAACGGCAATGTTATTTTAGATGATGGCGCATTCAGTTACCAGCCTCTGCCCGGCGGCTATATATGGGATGATACAGGTAATTATTATGGCAGCGGAAGCTGGGCCATTAACTGGCGCGAAAACCAATATGATTTAATATTAAAACCGGGCAAAAACATCGGCGATACATCCACCATTATTAAAACGTCACCCGCTATTAATGTAAAAGCCTATAGCAATTTTATTACAACCGCGCAACCTAATTCAGGCGATAACACGATTCTTTACCTGCCGCCATATAGTGATAATGCTTTTGCTGAAGGCACTATACCAGCCGGCGTAAAAGACTTTACGGTTTCGGGTGCTTTGCCTTATGCCGCAGGCCAGCTTACAACAGAACTGGATTCTTCTTTTCAAAAAAATAAGATGCCCATAAAAGGTTCAATCATTAGCGGTGATTCTTTTGTAAAACAATACAAAACCATTCCGCATGCTGAAAATATTATTGCCACCTACAGCTCGCCCACGCTTGACAGCATTGTTTACTGGTTTCTTCAAAAGAGCATTAATCTTTATGGGGAATGTTTATTAAAAACAATCGCTTATCAAGAACACAATTATGGCTCTACTGATTTTGGCGTGGCTGATTTGAAAAAATTCTGGCAGCAAAATGGCATTGATTCCTCCTCTGTAAACATATCAGACGGCAGCGGGCTTTCACCGCAAAACCGCGTTACAACACATGCTTTGGTGAGTGCATTATTGTATGCAAAAAAACAAAGCTGGTTTCAAAGCTTTTATAATGCCTTGCCGCTTTATAATAATATGAAACTGAAAAGTGGCACAATAAGCGCCTGCCGCGCTTTTGCAGGTTATCATACGGCATCTGACGGTAAAAAATATGTGATGGCGATTATTGTAAACAACTACGATGCAGGCAAAGGGAACGTAACACCAAAGATCTTTAAAGTGCTGGATGCACTGAAGTGATTAAAAATTAAATCATTTTCAAACTTTACATAATTCAATAAGGCAATAAGGTTGGTTCTTTGTTGCTATCATTCTTTCTACCAAAGATTAATGCATAATCAAATTTTAATTTGCTGATTGATTTGAATGTAAATAATCATAAAAAGTAGCTATTGTAATATCTGAATTATCAGCTTTTATTATTTTTTCACCTTTAGCAGTCAGTATAAACTTAGAAGGATAACCGTTAATATTTAATTGTTTCGAAAGATTAGTTTTAGCGTTATCATAAATAACGGGAAATTGCATATTATACTTTTTAATTGATTCCTTAACAACGGCTTCGGGTTGCTTTGTTGTTGCAAAGTCTGTATTTACTGAAAGAAAAATAATATCGTTTCTGTTTTTTACTTTATTGAAAAATTCATTTAAATCCGGTATTTCTGCGATACAAGGCGAACATGCTGAATACCAAAAATCAACAAAAATGTATTTGATACTTCTCAACTTTTCAGGGGGAATTGCATTTGCTATAAAATCCCATTTTTCAGGAAGCCTAACAGTCTGTCCAGAAGAAATAGTATAAGGTGTTCCTGCAAGTTTTCGTTGAACCGTTTCATAAGCTTTAACTCCATTTATTGTATCTATTTGGTGATACCAAGACTTTAAAGTATCTGGCAATAATACATCATCTGTAATATTTAAAGCCAGATTGTTTAAAATAGCTAAAGACTTATCTTTTTCTTTTATTGAATAATAATCAATTAACTTTTTTGCAAAAGCTACTGCTCTTTTTTTGTAAAACTTATTAGTTGAAATACCTGTTATTAAATAAGTAAAAGCAGCATCAAATTGCTTTTCTATAAAATATTTCTTACACTCCAACTCATAAATATTGTTATTCAAAATGGCAAAAAGCTTTTTTAAATCGCCGCTTGTATCACGATTTGAATTTTGGAAAGAAAGTAATTGAGCCTTTAAGTTTTTTGTCAAAGAATAAAGCGAATTAAATGTACATGTATCATCGTCATATTTTGTTCCTATTGAAATAGTGTTTCCCAGCGAACCTACCCAAATTAAATTCTGATTTATTAGTGACGGGCTACTGATAACAAACTCCACATCTTTTTGCAGCGAAGGCAGCATGTAGTTTTTATATAAATAAAATTCAATTGTATCATTTACTTGGTGGTGTTCTGCAATACTCATAATTGTCCATAAATAAACATAGGCGTCAAGGTTATTTAAAATGTTTTGAGATAAAGTGGCGTTGTCCATTAAAGAATCAGGCACAAAATTTTCCCATGATAGTTTAATTATTTTAAGCAAGCTGTCAACCTGAAAAGTTGTATTAAATTGAAGGCTTTTCTTTTTTAGCAAAAAATTTTTTATGATAAAATCTTGCTGATAACTATACCGTGGTTTTATTGACATTGCGTTCTGTCCAAAAGCAGAGGCATAATTAAAACAGAGTAAAAAGAAAAAGATTTTTAATACCTGCATAGTCCTTAAAATTTATCCGATGGTAATTTTTTCGCAATCTAAAAATAACTGCACTAATATAACCGGCGTACGCTGTTTTGTGCAATTGAATTAAGATTTACGATTGCTGTTTAAATGTTAAAGTGCGCTGAAGCACTCAGAATTTTACGCCGCGGTATATGTCGGGCATGGATATTTTAAAACCAATTGGCTTTATAAACAGCATATCATCAGCAGCGCTAAATTCTTCATACAGCCATTTGCCTACTGCTTCTTTTGTTATAACTTTTAGCTTCATGGCGCGTGAATCAATGATAATGTATTGTTGCAAAGATGGTATCTGCATATAGTACATTTGTTTTCTGCCCGCATCATGCTCTTCCGTTGAAGCGGAAAGTATCTCAAAAATTACGGCCGGGTTTTTAACCGTGTCCTTTATCTTTTCGTCGTCAAATTCAGGCTCATCGCAAATAATAGTTACATCAGGATAAAAGAAAGAGTCTTTCCATTTAACAGATACGCGAAGATCGCTTGCAAAAATATTGCACGGTTTACCTCTTAAAAAAGAGCCGGCCTCAATCACAATATTTGCAGTAATACGATTATGATTAAAAGAAGCGCCGCTCATGGCCAGCACTTCACCATCAACATATTCATGCTTGCATTCCTGTTTGCGCTCCCATTCCAAAAATGCGGAGGGTGACATTCTGGGAAAATATTTTGGTGCAGGCTCATTTATTTCCATACACTAAAATTTTATGCCTTTGTACAAATCAGTAAGGCTTATCTCAAAATTGATTGGTTCAATAAAAACCTTATCATTAACATGTATAAACTCATCAAACTTCCATGTTCTTTCTTCTGCCCTTCTTGTCATTACCCTCACATAAAGGCTTTTTGAATCTATATTTATATATTGTTGCAAAGATTCAATCTGCATGTAAAACATCATCTTCTTGCCCATATCATAATTTTCGGTTGATGCAGACAATATTTCAAAAATTACCGTAGGATTTTTTATAGTGTCTTTTATTTTTTCGTCGTCAAATTCAGGCTCATCGCAAATAATAGTTGCATCGGGATAAAAGAAAGAGTCTTTCCATTTAACAGATACGCGAAGATCGCTTGCAAAAATATCACAGGATTTATCTTTCAAATAAGGCCAAAGATTCCCTACAATATTAGTGACGATTTTATTATGATTGATAGAAGCGCCACTCATGGCCAGCACTTCACCATCAACATATTCATGCTTGCATTCCTGTTCTCGCTCCCATTCCAAAAATGCGGAGGGTGACATTCTGGGAAAATATTTTGGTGCAGGCTCATTTACTTCCATGCACTAAAGTTAATTTATTTATCAGAAATACTTTGCCAGCGCAGCTTTGAGGTCATCAGGAATATTCCGGCGCTTCCAGGTTTGCTTATCGAGGAAATATAAGCTTACCCTTCCGGCGGCAAGCAGCCTGCCTTCTTCATTAAAAACATCCTGGTGAAATTCTATATGGTACGATTCGGGCAGCTTGCGCACCTGGGTCTGTATAGTTAAAAGATCATCATACGTGGCCGGGCGCAGAAACTTTGTGTATAATTCAACCACCGGCATTATTACACCTTCATTTTCCATGCGCTTATACGTAAACCCCAAGGCGCGGATGCTTTCAACGCGGCCTATCTCAAAGTACTGCGCATAGTTGCCATAATATACCACATTCATTTGATCGGTTTCGGCGTAGCGCACCCGTATTTGTGTGGTTGATTCGTACATTATATGTTTGTTGTTAGTAGTTTTTTCTTACACCTGTATCCTGCACATCCTGAAACCTTAATTTTACTTGTTAATCATACCATCAACGCTTATTTTTCCCGGGCCGCAGAGCAATAAAGTAGTGAAAGCGCCAAGATATAATATGGCAAGCTCAGATTCTGCCAGCGGCTTCCCTGCGTCGGCGCCAAAAACCACCACAGCCATGGTGATGATTAAGGGAATGGCGGCCAGCCTTGTAAATAATCCAAGTATGATGAATGCAGCGCAAATTACCTCAGCAAAAATGGCAAGCACCAAACTGAAAGTGCTGCCCATGCCTAAAAAGCTGTAAAAGCGCGTGTGCAGCTCTTCAAACTTCACCATTTTGCTATATCCATGCTTTGATAACAACAATACGCCAAAAAACACACGCAGCAGCAGGATGGAGAAATTGAAAGCACCTGCACCGTATTTTATAGAAAGGATTTTTTTCATTAAGCATCTACGTTTTTTCAATAGAAGAATCCCGGCAAAAATAAAGTTCTGCCTCTTTATCCACAATTAAAACACATATTATATGCCGTTATTTTTTGATGATAATATCTTTAGGCGGTTTTGCTTTTATTTAAGAAAGCATTTAAAATATTTGCATACACACATCGTTGAGAAATTTATGAAGTACAAAAAGTTAGCCGCTTTACTATATCTTCTGTTATTGCTAAACTATTCTTACGCGCAGTCAACAAAAATTTATAATGACCCTGATGCTGCTTTTAAACAGGCAAAGGAATTATACCAGGAACAAAAATTCAGCCTGGCCTATCCGCAATTTGAAAAATTATATCTTGATAAAGCAAGGCAAAGCAGCATACCCATAAGCGTGCAAACGGAAGCAAAATATTATGCCATTGCCTGCCGCCTGCAACTGAATGACGAAACATCTGCGGATGAAGCTGTTGATTTTATTGAGCTGGAGCATAATGCCCCGCGCATTGAAATGATGTGCTATCAGTTAGCTGAATACTATTACAGGCGCAGCAATTTTACTGATGCTATCGCGTATTACGAAAAGGCGGGCTTAAACAATTTAAGCAATACAGAAATTGCCAATATGCGTTTCCATGAGGCTTATGGTTATTTTACCATGCGGCAGTTCAGCAATGCGAAGCCTTTGTTTGAGGCAATAGCGCAAATGCCATCTGACCCTGATTACTACGATGCAAATTATTATTACGGTTATATAGCTTTTGCCGATAAAAATTATGCCCAGGCCCTAAGCGCATTCAAAGTAATTGAGAAGCAACCAAAATATCAGCCAATTATTCCATATTATATTGCTGAAATTTATTACTACCGTGGCGAAAAAGATGAGGCATTGGCATACACGGAAAACGTGCTGGAACAGGGCAATCAATATTACGATCTGCAGCTGCGTGAACTGGCAGGCCACATTCATTTTGAAAAAGGCCATTATACACAGGCGCTGCCTTATCTGGAAAAATATGTAAGCAATACCCCCAAAGTAAGCCGCGAAGATTTATATGAATTATCGTATTGTTATTACGATGCCAAACAATACCAGAAAGCCAGCGATGGCTTTAAAGTGCTTGGCGGCAAACAGGATACCATTGCGCAAAACAGTATGTATTTATTGGGCGACTCTTATTTAAAGCTGAATAATAAGCCTGGCGCAAGAAATGCGTTTTTATTTTGTGCATTAAACAGCAGTGATAGCAGGCAGAAAGAAATTTCGCAGTTTAACTACGGCAAGCTTTCGGTTGAATTAGGTTATACCGACGTTGCTTTAACCGAACTGAGAAGCTTTATTTCAAACTATCCCAATTCTGAATATGCAACAGAAGCAAAAGAACTGCTGGTAAATGTTTTATCCAACACCAACAACTATGCAGAAGCGCTGCACCTGTTGGATGCCATCCGTTCCCAAAGCGATATTGTAAAGCAGGCGTATCCTAAAATTTTATATGGAAGGGCTGTTGAGCTCATCAACGATCAGCAAATTCAACAGGCCGATAATTTGCTCAACAGGATATTTACGGCTGAATATAACGAAGCATACATCAGCCTCACCAATTTCTGGAAAGGTGAAATTACTTACCGCTTAAACCACTACGATTCTGCTGTTGTTTATTTGCAGGCTTACATCAGAAACCCCGAAATAAGCGGCGAAGTGAATGTAACCAATGCCCGTTACACTTTAGGCTATGCATTGCTGCGCCAGCAGGACTATGATAATGCATTAAGAAATTTTGAACAGGTTGCCACAACTATAAATGGCAATTCAACTGCTTTGCAGGCCGATGCATATTTACGTGAAGCGGATTGTTATTTTATGAAAAAGCAGTTAAGCAAGGCCCTGCCCATGTATGAAGCGGTTATTACGTACCAGTTGCCTTCAGCAGATTATGCGCTATACCAAAAAGCCGTTATTGCCGGCGCCGGCGATCAATATGCGCAAAAGGTTTCATTGCTGCAATCCATACAAAACCGTTATCCGTCTTCCACATTAATTGCAGATGCCAATATGGAAGTGGCCAACACTTACCTGGCAAGCGAGCAATATGATGCAGCCATTAAGCCATTAAATGTAATCGTGAACAACAATAATGCAGAGGCGTTTAAGCCACAGGCTTATTTAAAATTAGGCGTCAGCTATTTTAACCTGAGAGACAATCAAAGTGCATTGAATAATTTTCAAAAACTCATTTCCACTTATCCTAACTCGCCTGAGAGCGATGAAGCGGTTGACTATGTGCGCGACATTTTTGTAAGCATGCAAAAGCCGGATGATTTTGTTGCTTTCATGCAAAAGAGCGGCAAGGCTGTAAGTTACTCAGAACAGGACTCTTTAAGTTATGTAATTGCACAATCGGCTTATGAAGACCGGAATTACGATAAGGCATTACAAGCCTTTAATAATTATCTTTCTAAATTCCCCGGCGGCAAATATTCCGTTGAAGCCAGCTATATGACTGCAGATATTTACAATACGAGAAAAGACTTTCAGCATGCTTTAACGTACTATAATAATGTGGCGGAAAAAGCCCCGAACAATTATGCCGAACAAAGTGTGCTGCAGGCGGCCCGCATTAATTATTTCGAGTTGAAAGATTATAAACAGGCAGCGCAATATTTTTCCCAGTTAAAAAGCATTGCCACAACACCGGAAAACACACTGGAAAGCGAACGCGGCTTACTGCGCTGCCAGTATAAGCTGAATGAATTTGATGCTGCACTGGCCAATGCGCAGGATTTATTGCAGCAGAAAGGCATTGCGCCGGATGATAAGGCCATGGCAAATCTTATCATAGCCAAAAATTATCAGAACAATAACCAGCTCAGCGATGCCAGTGATGCTTACAGATCAGTGGTAAGCACAGGAAAAAGCGAATATGCGGCAGAAGCCCGGTACCGCATGGCAGAAATTTTGTTTCAGCAGGATAAATTAAAGGAAGCTGAGAAAGCTGGCTTTGATGTAATAAATAAAGCCGGCAGTTATGATTACTGGATAACCAAGGCTTATATTCTTTTGGGCGATGTTTATTTTAAAGAGAAGGATTATTTTAATGCAGAAGCTACTTTGCGCAGCGTGGTTGAAAATGCAGGCGATGAGCAACTGAAGCAGGAAGCGCAGCAAAAATTAAATACGGTGGTTGCAGAAAAAAATAAGAACAGCAAGGTTGCACAATAATAAAACGAAAACACACAATATTCAATTTATCAATATGCAGTAGTCCATATTCAGGCTAAACAACAACAGGGTTATTGCTTATTGATTTATAAATGCAAGCATTTAAAGCATGAAATACATAACAGCATTTTTTATTCTATTTTTACTATCACATACAAGCTTTGCACAACGCACAAAGAATGCCAGGCAGCAAAAAGCGGCGCCGGATACAGCATTGCCGCCAAGAACGGTTGTTGTTACCTCTGAATTTGCGCCGGCATTAAAGCAAACTTCAAAAATAAATTTCAACGGCGCCACGCCACTGCCTGATTCGGCAAGGCCAAAGCTTGATTATAACATACCGGTACAAAACCTTTCTTTCGCTTATAAATCGCCGGAATTAAAAGCGCTTGCAGAAAGTATTGATTCAAATGCCCGCTGGAATAACACCAACTTTATTAAACTTGGCTTTGGCAATTATACAACGCCTTATGCGCAGGCCGGTTTATCGTTAGGCGATGGTGTGAACTCGGTTATTAACCTGAATGGTTTTTTCACTTCATCCAACGGCTCGCTGCCATACCAGAATTATAATAAGCTGAGCCTGGAAGGCATTGGCATTTTTACATCGCCCAATCATAAAAATGAATGGAATGCAAATGCTTATTTTAAAGGCACAACACAATACCTGTACGGCTTTCAGCCAGACAGCCTGAAGTTTGATAAATCAGATTTAAGGCAGCGGTTTGCTTCCTTTGGCGCCAGGCTTGGCCTGCGCAATAAGATAAAAAATGATTTTGGCATTGATTATAATCCTTCCATAGGCTTTAATGCTTTTGGAGATAACCACAGCGGCAAGGAATTTACTTTTATGTATGATGTGCCTGTAACCAAATCCATCACGGATGTTTTTGATTTTAACGTAGGCATAAACGGAAGCTTCAGCCGGTTTAATGGCGATACGGTTACTATTAAGAATTCCATCTTTAACGTAGAACCGTCGCTTGCTTATAAAACCTCCAATATAAAAATCGTTGCCGGGCTTACGCCTTCATGGAATAAAAGCGAATTTTCATTACTGCCCAATTTTACGGCAGATGTAAAACTGAATGAAGAGAAATTTATCTTACAGGCCGGTTTTATTGGCTATTATAACAGGAACACTTATCAAACGCTGGCCGATTTTAATCCTTTTATACAACAGCCAACCGAATTGATCAACTCGCTGGTTAAAGAATTTTACGGTGGTTTTAAAGGCAGCGCCGGAGATCATTTTACGTATAATGCACGCGTATCGTTTTTGAAAATAAACAACCAGCCTTTATTTATAAATGACACAGCTACGGGCAAATCGTTCCAGGTAGTGTATGAGCCAGGCATCAACAGCATGCGTGTGCATGGAGAAATTGGCTATACGGCTGGTGAAAAATTTTCAGCATTGGGCGGCATCACATTAAACAAATACGCCGGGCTTGATGTATATGATAAAGCCTTCGGCTTAATACCAACTGAAATAAATGCAGCCATACGGTATGTAGCCGTAAAAGACCTACTGCTAAAAGCCGACGCCTATTTCTGGGATGGCTCCGCTTACAGCACAAAAACCATTTCCACAGGCAAGCTTGATCCTGCATTCGATTTAAACCTGGGCGCTGAATTTGCATTTCTACAGCAATGGAAAGCGTGGCTGCAGTTCAATAATGTATTCAACAATAAATATGAAAGATGGAAACAATATCCCGCGCTTGGGTTTAATATGCTGATTGGCGTTGTATATTCGTTCGGCGATTTAAAAACAAAATGAGCCATACAGTGCAATAAATATCAGGCAGGATCTTTTCATGGCGGGATCGGCCTGGCAACCGAAAAATAAAAACTATAACAGGTTAAACAATGCTGAACGAGGCTGCAAAATATCTGATACAATACAAACAACTGGCTTTGCCGGGCATTGGCAATTTTTATGTGGAAACCAGGCCGGCACAAATTGATTTTGCCAGCCGCAGCATAACTTCAAAGGAAAACAAAATTGAGTTTAGTTATGACAAGCATGAACCTGAAAATAGTTTTTACAGCTTTCTTGCACGTGAAATAAACACAAATGAGGCGGCTGCAAAGCTTGCCTTCACAGAATTTGCAGCCCGGCTGAAGCATGAGCTGAACAATAAAAAAAATGTTTACTTAAAAGGTATTGGCACGTTAGTAAAACAAAGCGGCGTTATTGCATTTGAGCCGGAAGTTATGCCTGTATATTTTCCCCGGCTTGTGGCGGAAAAGATTATTCGAAAAAATACGGCGCATACTGTAAGGGTTGGCGAAGATGAAAGAACATCTGAAGAAATGCTTACTGTATTGCACCAGGCGCAAACCCTGAAAAAAGAAAAATGGTGGCTTGCCGCAGGCATACTTGCCTTAATAGGAATCGCTGCGATCATTTTTTATTACGCAGTATATAACCATTAATTTTCTTCTGCTATCTTTTTTATCTGCACAAGTATAGGGTTCCAGCCTTCGCCATTATTATAAACCTCCCTGAATCTTTTTTCTCCCTCCGCAGCATCTTCAAAGCCATCCTGTATTACAGTTAGCCATGTACAGCCATCTTTATTTTCCAGTTTATACGCTACACTTAAATAATTTTCAGGCAAATCCGGATAAGCTGCATTGGGGTCAATCACAGAGTATTTTAAAAGCCTGTTGGGAATAATTTCAAGTATATACCCTTTAACAAAAACAGTTGTTTTGCCTTCGTATTCACCCTGCCAAAGCAACGGGCTTCCCTGCTTCCAGCTTGAAACAGCTTCGCAGCCAAACATATATTTTTTTGTTTGCGCAGGATGGGTTAAAACGTCCCAAACTTCAGCCGCGCCGGCATTAATGGCAATACTGTTTTTTACAATCATTTCTTCCATACGCTCAATAGTTCACGATTAACTTAACACTACATGTATTCTTTTATATCGGCCATTAAGCGCCGGGCAATATTATCGGCAGTGGTTTCAAAATTACTTTCGGCATAGATACGGATAATCGGCTCTGTATTGCTGGTGCGCAAATGCACCCAGTCTTTATCAAACTCTATTTTAAGGCCGTCTTCCGTATTAACAGGATGATTTTTGTACTTGCGCTGCAGTTGGCTGAAAATTTTGCTGGTATCAACACCGTTTGACAGTTCTATTTTGTTTTTGCTGATAAAATAATCAGGGTAAGTTTTGCGCAACTGCAAAACGCTTTTATTGCTTTTTGCAAGATAGGTTAAGAACAAAGCTATGCCGGCAAGTGCATCACGGCCATAATGTAACTGCGGCAGAATAACACCGCCATTGCCTTCACCGCCAATAACGGCATTCACCTCCTTCATTTTGGCAACAACATTCACTTCGCCCACTGCACTGGGAAAATATTCACTGCCATGTTTAAGCGTTATATCTTTCAATGCGCGGGTGGACGAAAGATTGCTTACCGTATTGCCTTTTGTTTGCTGCAGCACATAATCAGCAATAGCCACCAATGTATATTCTTCGCCAAATAAGCTTCCATCTTCACAAATAAAGCAAAGCCTGTCCACATCCGGATCAACGGCAATACCTAAATCAGCATGCTGCTTCTTCACTTCATTGCATATCCCGTTAAGGTGCTGGGGCAAAGGTTCCGGGTTATGTGCAAATTTTCCGTTTACTTCTTCGTTCAATAAAACAATATCTTTTACGCCCAGCGCTTTTAACAAGGCAGGCACAGCAATTGCGCCTGTGCTGTTTATACAGTCAACAACAATCTTAAACTTTCTTTTTTTAACGGCTTCCACATCCACCATGGGTAGCTGCACAATGGCTTCAATGTGTTTTTCTATGGCAGACGGATCGCTTGTAACGGTTCCCAGTTTATCAACGGTTACAAAACCGAATGTTTCGCTATCTGCAAGCGCCAGCAGGCTTTCACCATCGGCAGCGCTTAAAAATTCGCCTTTATTATTCAGCAATTTTAATGCATTCCATTCTGCACCGTTATGGCTTGCCGTAATAATAATACCGCCATCGGCATTATTATTACTTACCGCCATTTCCACCGTGGGCGTTGTACTTAAATCAAGATTTACAACGTTAATGCCGCTTGCAATCAATGTTGATATTACAAGCTGCTGCATATATGCCCCGCTTACGCGGCCATCCCTTCCAACTACAACAGTATATTTGCTTTTAGCGCCTTGCTGTTTCAGCCATTCGGCATAAGCAGCAGTAAACTTTGCAACGTCTAAAGGGCTTAATGAATTTCCCGGTTTTCCTCCTATAGTGCCTCTTATTCCTGATATACTTTTTATTAAAGCCATTTTTGCGGTTATTTGCAGTGCGCAAACATACCGGAAAAAAAATAAAGCTGTTTTATAGTGAATAAATATTCCAGTTAAAATTTCAGGAATGAAAGTTTTTGCATGCGACTTTACCGACTATGCTTTCTTATCAGGGATTGAAGGTTCAATGTTGTTTGTGTAAACATTTATAAAGTTCCTCTTATTTAAAGGGCCTGCCTGGCAGCAGACAGGAATTTAGGGGAAGGTTAAGTAAACAACATTGATTGAATAATTGAAAAAATGTTTGATGATTGCGGTTTGCACGTTTGTCATGTAAAGAAATTACCGGAGATGATGATTGTTGCAAAGAAAAATTACTGATTATTATTAATAACTTGAACTATGTGGCAAACCATACATAACCGGGATATTCAATTATTCTATAAGATAAATACTGTTTGGACAAATTCCTTTCTGGATAACAATTTTCCCTGGTGGCGCGATGCAACAACATGGTATCCATTATACCTGTTTCTGTTTGTTTTTATATTCATGAATTTTGGCTGGCGCGCCTGGACGTGGATTTTATTTATCATCATTAACGTTACGCTTACAGACCAGTTCAGCAGTTCCGTTTTAAAACATTGGGCAGAAAGACTGCGCCCCTGCCGCGACCCGAATATGGCCGAATATGTGCGCATGCTGCTTAACCACTGCAGCAGTGGCAACAGTTTTCCCTCCTCGCATGCAACCAACCATTTCGGCGCAGCTGTTTTTATTTTCTGTACCTTAAGAAAATACTGTGGCAATTGGATTTACCTTTTCTTTTTCTGGGCAGCTACGGTCAGTTATGGCCAGGTATATGTGGGCGTTCATTATCCTGCCGATGTTTTGGCAGGCGCTATTATCGGCAGCATAATTGGTTATGCCGTGGCGCTGGTGTACAATAAAAAAATAGGTTTGCCGCAGCTAAAGCAGCCTGGAAATATTGCAAATAGTTTGTAGGCTGTTAACATACAATCAACACTTCCGTCATTAACTACATATTGTTTAGCTTTACAGTTTTATATGACTGAAATATTAATTATTCTCGGCCTTATTCTTTTAAATGGTGTATTTGCAATGGCTGAAATTGCCCTGGTATCATCCCGCAGGGCGAGGCTGGAAGCACAGGCCAATAAAGGAGACAGCAGGGCCAAAGAAGCGTTGAAACTTATTAATCATCCCGATACTTTTATTTCCACCATACAAATCGGCATTACTTTAATTGGCATATTAAACGGTATTTTTTCAGGGGAGAAGCTTAAAGGCGGTCTCGTGGCTTTTTTCCAGAAATTCAGTCTTACCGCACCTTACAGCAATGGTTTGGCAACAACCGTTATTGTGATCATCATAACCTATTTCTCTCTGGTGCTGGGCGAATTGGTGCCAAAGAAAATAGGGCTGAGCAATCCTGAAAAAATTGCCAAAACGCTGGCCGGCCCCATGCGCATCATTTCATTGATCTGTTCACCGTTTGTCTGGCTGCTCTCAAAATCGGGGAACAGTATTGTAAGACTTTTAAATATTAAGAATAAAGACACCAATGTTACCGAAGATGAAATAAAAGCCATTATTCACGAAGGCACGGAACAGGGCACGATTGAAGAAGCGGAACAGGAAATTATAGAAAGGGTTTTTCACCTGAGCGACAGGAATATTACTTCGCTGATGACGCACCGCAGCGATATAATCTGGCTTGATGTAAACCTTACTGTGGATGATGTGCGCAAATTCCCCGATGAAAAGATACACAGCATATTTCCCTTATGTGACGGAACTATTGATAAAATAAAAGGCATTGTATCTCTTAAAAATATAGTGAACGCAAAACCCGGAACGCCTTTAACTGAAGTGATGACAGCCGGCTTATATGTGCCTGAAAACAATACCGCTTATAAACTGCTTGAGCGGTTTAAAGAAATGAAATCGCATTACGCTTTTATTGTAGATGAATACGGAACATTGCAGGGAATAATAACATTAAACGATATTCTTGATGCGCTTGTGGGCGAAGTGCCGCATCTTGATGAAGAGCAGTATGAGATTACAGAACGGAAGGATGGCAGTTTTTTAGTGGATGCCCAAATACCGTTTTATAATTTCCTGAGCTATTTTCATCATACAGATTATTTGCCGGAAACGGAACTGGATTTTGATACGCTTGCCGGTTTTATCCTGGAACAGCTTGAACGCATTCCAAAGCCCGGCGATGAGCTTGAATGGCAGGGTTTTAAATTCGAAATCATGGATATGGATAATAACCGTATTGACAAAATACTGGTGCATAAGCCGCAGGAAGAATTAAAATCGGAAAACGATTAATTTACACCTGTCGCGCCATCACGCACTTTTATTTTTTTCTTTTGATTCTTCTTTTCCCATTCCAGCACTTCGGGTGGTTTTTTCTTGTTAGCGTCAGCCAGAGAATCAGCCGGATTTTTTACCGTGGACGAATCGTTCAGCATAACCGCATTGGCTTTTTTTGCAGGTATAAGCTGGTCTATCACATATTCTTCCGTTTTGGTGATGGTGCCTTGTTGCGGATCATAATAGGTCCACGTGCCATGTCTTACAGTTGATGCGTCAACCTTAATAATCTTTAAATCATATTTATCAGGATTGTCAAGATGATAGGCTCTTACCGTATCATAAGGATCTTTAGGATTGGTGGCGCGCCAGCTTTCTTCGCGTATCAGGCCCATTAAATTATAATAACGGCAAATGCCATCTTTATATCCCCATTTATATTGCTCCTGGGCAATTACATCGCCCATTAAATTAAAGCGTGTCCAGGCACCTTCTTTTTTATCATCTTTGTAATAGCCCTCCTCCTGGTAACCCGGTTCGCCATGGTTATCTTCTACCCGTACCGCCCATTTACCCTGTTTTAGATTATTAAAATCGGTACAGTTAATAGTATCATTCCTGCTTGACAACCTGTAAGTTTTACACTGGCTGAACGCATGCTGCATGATGAACATTGATACAAGAGCGAGCAACCCCTTATTACATTTCATATTCTTTAAAACGGTTTACAATAAGAAAAGTTGTGCAAAAACCGTACTCATAAAAAAGCCCCGCTCCAAGGCGAGGCTTTGAGTTTACCACTCGAAAAGAACCCCCAAAGATTTGTTTTTTTCAGGCTGGGCTAAGGGAACATTAAACACATCAAACAAAGCTTATATTATTTTAAATCTTTTACTATGCCTATATCAATCCCAAAATTGCTCACCGGTATTTTTGCTACCCCAAAATTTTTAACAGGCACCTGGTAGTATGGTTCGGCTTTAACGCTCCATGATCCGGCCACTTTGGCTTGATAACCTCCGCTAAAATTCAGGCCCGAGAAATATTTTGGCGTTGTTAATGCACTGTATTTTTTCGACAGGCTGCCTTCGGTTCCATTTTTTGAAACAGCATAATCGTAACGCTCACTATGCGTAATAATTACAGCATTTACACCTATTCCAACAAAAAAATGGCCGTTTCCTTTTTGCCAAAAGCTATATTTCAATTTAAGCGGCACACTGGTTATTTTACTGCTGGCATAAGCCTGCTCCACATCTGTACCTTCCTTTATTTTTAAAAGAGTGGTATCCATATATTTTCCATTGCTGTAAAAATCCAGACGCTCCCGCTGCAAGCCTAATTCCACATTCAGCCTGTCATTTATTTTATAGCCTGCCGCAACGCCTATTCTATAGCCAGGGTTTGTGGCTTTCTGCAATTTAACTATAGAGAACTCCGGGCCGCCATAAGCCATACCATATATCCTTTTCTGTGGTTTTAAACTTATATGTGCTGATGAAATTTCATCTTTTGCATTATCGGCCGTTATTTCTTTTTCAGCACCGCTTTCAGGCTGTTCCTTCTGCAGTATGTCAGGCCTGTTTTCATTTGCCGGCTTTATCAGCAATATGCCTGCATTAACTATTCCTTCTGCGGGCGCATTTATTTTTATCGCTGAAAAATTCTTTTTGAAAGAACTGATAATAATGGCGTTGTTATCTATACCTGCAATAGTATTGGCTATAGGTAACGGATAGTGATCTTTTGCATCAGCGATTTCATTAGCTCCCGCTGTATTCCTATTTATTACAACAGCATTTACCCTGCTTGCTGGCACGGTAATTTCGCCTGTTTTTTTAATGCCGGGCAATACCGGATATGTTAATGTTTCCGGCGACCGGGATTCAGCAACAGAGGCATCGTTTGAAACAGCAATAAACTTATAAATTGATATGGAGCCTATTGAAAGAGCTAATAGCAGCGCGGCAACCGAACTATACTTCCATTTATTTTTTTTTGTAGTATTTTTTTTTGAACCTGCCAGTTTTACTGAAAGTGCTTCCCAATCAGCAGAATCAGTTTTTAATGGGTAACCCTTAGCCGCTTTACGGAATAATTTTTCAAAATCATCATTATTATACAGCATACGTTTTTTCAGCAAACCTGTGTTCAATAAATCTTTTTAGCTGCGCTTTTGCTTTTGCCAGGGCCGACTTGGATGTTCCTTCAGAAATACCCAGCATTTTTGCGATTTCATTATGTGTAAACCCGTCTATCACAAATAAATTAAATACATTGCGATAAGAAGGTGGCAACCGTTTTGTTTCACAAATCAATTCTTTATACAACAATTTCTGATCTGCATTCTGACCTTTATCTGTCCCTTCCCAAATATAACCAGGCAACTCCACTATAACAGGCATATTTTGCTGTTTTCTCAACTCATCAATTGCTGTATTAATAAGAATGCGTTTCATCCAGCCCATTAAAATCTTTTCCGTATCAGCATCATTATTTCTTAACTTAAATTTTTCGAGGCTATTAAAGATTTTAACAAAGCCATCATTTACAACATCTGTCGCCTTATCATACTTGAATATGTACCTGAAAACTATCCGTAAAGCAAACCCATAATAATATTCGTAAAATGTGCGCTGGCTTTTACTGTCCCTTGCTATGCAACCCCTGATTAATTTGTATAAAGATTCCAAATTATCAAGGATTAATATTTGTGATAAAAATACGTAACCCAACTAAAGATGGTTGCCTGAAGGAATGAAAACAGTTGAGGGCGTTCGTCATATTAAGGTGTAACTATTAGTGGAGTAACTCTATTACAATGGAAAGGTATTAATTTTTTCTCACAGGGATCAATTTATTATTACTAATTGCTCACAATAAAAATACAGCGCATTTTTATGCTCCCGGGCATCTTACAAATAAAAAAAGAAGCCCCGCTTTACAGTGCGAGGCTTACTTTTTACATTTATGATTTTACACTTTGGCTTCTTCTTCTTTCTTGCCGAACTCAAATTTTATTTTTTGATTTTCCTTATCCAAACCGGCAATAAGAATGTCGCCCTGTTTAATGTTCATGCTCAATATCTCTTCTGCAAGGCTGTCTTCCAGATATTTTTGAATTGCCCTGTGCAAAGGCCTTGCACCGAATTGTGCATCGTAGCCTTTATCAGCAATAAATTCTTTTGCCTCATCTGTTATGCGAAGCTCAAAGCCCATATTGTTGAGGCGTTTCAGCACACCCTTCATTAAAATGTCTATAATCTGGAAGATGTGTTCTTTGGTAAGTGAATTGAAGATAACCACATCATCAATCCTGTTCAGAAATTCGGGAGAGAATGTTCGTTTCAAAGCTTTTTCAATTACCGCCTTATTGTTATCTTCTGCATTTTGAACCCTTGCCGCCGTGGCGAAACCTACGCCTTCGCCAAAATCTTTCAACTGGCGCACACCGATATTTGAGGTCATAATGATAAGCGTATTCTTGAAATCCACTTTTCTGCCAAGGCCATCGGTAAGCTGCCCATCGTCCAGCACCTGCAAAAGAATATTGTAGATGTCAGGATGCGCTTTTTCTATTTCATCCAGCAGGATCACGCTGTATGGCTTACGGCGCACCTTCTCTGTTAACTGGCCGCCTTCTTCATAACCCACATAACCGGGAGGTGCGCCAATTAAACGGCTCACGGTGAATTTTTCCATGTATTCACTCATATCTATACGTATGAGCGCATCCTCAGAATCGAACAGGTACCTCGCAAGCGACCTTGCCAGCTCGGTTTTACCAACACCGGTAGGGCCAAGGAAAATAAAACTGCCAACCGGTTTTTTAGGATCTTTCAGCCCAACGCGGTTGCGCTGTATGGCTTTTACCACTTTTGCGATAGCTTCGTCCTGCCCAATCACCATGCCCCTCATATCTTCAGCCATCTTACGCAGTTTCTCGCTTTCAGCCTGCACCATGCGTTTCACGGGAATGCCGGTCATCATGCTTACTACTTCTGCGATATTTTCCTCATCAATCGGGTAACGTTTATTTTTGCTTTCTTCTTCCCAATCCGTTTTTGCTTTTTCCAGTTCTTCGCCAAGGCGTTTTTCCGTATCCCGCAAAGCCGCAGCTTCTTCAAAACGCTGGCTTTTAACCACGCGGTTTTTTTCCAGCTTTATTTCTTCTATCTGCTTTTCAAGGTCAAGAATGTTTTGCGGCACATTGATGTTCTTTAAATGTACCCTCGCTCCCACTTCATCCAGCACATCAATTGCTTTATCCGGCAATAAACGGTCTGTCATATAACGGTCGCTCAGCTTCACGCAGGCTTCAATGGCATCGGTGCTATAAATTACGTTATGATAATCTTCATACCTCGGTTTAATGTTATTCAGTATCTGAATGGTTTCCTCAACCGTTGGAGGGTCAACGATCACTTTCTGAAAACGGCGGTCGAGCGCGCCATCTTTTTCAATATACATCCTGTATTCGTCTAATGTGGAAGCGCCTATGCACTGCAATTCGCCCCTTGATAAAGCGGGCTTGAAAATATTACTGGCATCGAGCGAGCCGCTGGCGCCCCCTGCACCAACAATGGTATGTATCTCATCAATGAAAAGGATCACATCGCGGTTTTTTTCCAGCTCATTCATTATGGCTTTCATCCTTTCTTCAAACTGTCCACGGTATTTTGTACCGGCCACCAACGCTGCAAGGTCGAGGCTGATAACTCTTTTATCATACAAAACCCTGCTTACTTTTCTCTGAACAATCCTTAATGCCAGCCCTTCAACAATTGCTGTCTTGCCCACACCCGGCTCGCCTATCAAAATGGGGTTGTTCTTTTTGCGGCGGCTAAGGATTTGTGAAACCCTTTCAATTTCTTTTTCCCGGCCCACAATGGGATCTAATGCGCCTGTTTCAGCAAGCTTGGTAATGTCCCTGCCAAAATTGTCTAAAACGGGCGTTTTGCTCTTTGTATTGCCGGTTGTTTTTTTCTGCTGCGATGATGAATACCCTTGCTTTCTTTCATCTTCAAAATCATCATCGTTCTCTTCGGTGTATTCGCTCCGCGGTTCATTGCTGCGCACAACACCCAGTTCTGTCTTAAATAAATCGTAATCCACGTCGTACTGATTTAAAATTTGTGTAGCAATGTTTTCTTTATTCTTCAATATAGATAACATTAAATGTTCTGTTTCAACCAGCGGGCTTTTAAGCGCTTTCGCTTCCAATACGGTTACCCGTATCACTTTTTCGGCCTGTTTGGTTAAAGGCAGGCTGTTAATGTTTGCTATATTCTTACCTGTTTTATCCCGCACGGCCAATTCAACCTCTTTGCGTAATTCGTACAGGTCAACGTTTAACTGTTTTAAAATTTTTATTGCTGTATTCTCTCCATCTCTAATCAATCCCAGCAAAAGATGCTCTGTGCCTATGAAATCATTTCCCAATCTCAAAGCTTCTTCCCTACTATAGGATATGATCTCTTTAACCTGGGCGGAAAAGTTGTTATCCATTTATTAGTGTTTGTACAAGTTTAAGAAATATTTTTGAGGTCTGTACTAAATCAATTATGCACAACTGTTAAAATGATCCAATAAAGAACAATATGAAAGTCAAAATTGATACCAGAGAAAAATTTACGATAATAACGCCGGAATCGGATTTTGCTGCTGACAATTTAACAGCGGAATTGAAAGATCTGCTTGCTTCACTATTGCAACATAATACAAATCTTGTTATAAACTTAAAGAATATTTCAACAGGGAAAGAGAATTTTGTTAATGAATTAGCTGCATGGCAGCAACGATTTTATGAACAGCAGGTTTCATTTGTTATTTGTGAACTGCAGTTGCCCCTCCGGGCGCTTGTAAACCAACTGGATTTAGACAGCGAACTGAATATTACACTTACAGAAACCGAGGCATGGGATATGGTGCAGATGGAAGAAATTGAAAGGGAGTTACTGGGCGATGAATAATTTATTTCCATTCAAAATCGAAAGGCAGCCTTGCCTGCGGGATATTGATCATTGCTGATAATTGCTTACCCTTTTGCAGCAATGTATATTGCTGCCGGCCTATCTCTTTTATTAATGCATTTTGCCGGCTTTCTGCTGAGTAAGACTGATCAGTAAGTTGTTCCAGCCAGCTTTTTTGTTCAGGATATTCGCGGGTACGGTAATCGGTGAGCTTCGCCATCCCCGCAGCACAATTTACGGCATCCTGCAATGTTCCTGTTTTGTCAGCCAAACCAATGCCAATAGCGCGTTTTCCAATCCATACACGGCCCTGCGCAATGCTGTCAATATAGGCAGTATCTTTTTTTCTGCCATCGGCAACCCTGGTTTTAAATATGCTGTAGATCGTATCTATTGATGCCTGCATAAAATGCCTTTCTGCATCGGTAAGCGGCCTGCTTATAGTTCCCAGGTCGGCGTATGACGCTGTTTTTACGCCATCGAAGGTTATACCGAGCTTATTGTTAAAGAAATCTTTCATGTTGGCCAAAACGCTAAACACACCAATGGAACCGGTGATGGTTGTTTCATCTGCAAACACTGAATCGGCTGCACAGGAAATATAATAGCCGCCCGATGCTGCATAATCGCCCATGCTTACAACGAAGGGCTTTACTTTTTTTGCCAGCGTAATTTCGCGCCAGATGGCTTCGCTGGCCATAGCGCTCCCGCCGGGAGAATTAACCCGGAAAACGATGGCTTTTACATCATCATCCAGCCTTGCCTTACGAATGAGCCTTACAAAATCATCACCGCCAATCTGCTCTTTATCGCCTTTACCATCTACAATATCGCCCTGTGCGTAAATAATGCTGATCTTACCGCCGGCGCCGCTTTTTGCATAATTTACCGCCTTTGCATAATTTCCAAACGGAATAAAATTTATATCTGCATCAGCGTCTTTTTTAAGCCGCTTTGACATTTCCGCCTTTAATTCATCATCATATTTCAACCCGTCAACAAGGTTATATTTCAATGCATCGTTTGCAGTTTGCACAGCGCCTGTATTGGCAAGGTTATGCAATGTGGCTGTATCAGAATGCCTTGCACCGGCGGTTTTCAGCAGTAAATCATTATAAATATCATTCAGCCAAACAGTGGTTTGCAGGCGGTTGGCATCCGTCATTTGCGTGGCGCGCAAGGGTTCTGTTGCACTTTTAAATTTACCGGCATAAAAAATTTCAGGCTTTATTTCAAGCTTGTCCAGTAAGCCTTTCAGAAACATCATATCTATTGCAAAGCCATTCCATTCAACTCCGCCGGCGGGATTGCAATAAATTTTATCGGCAACCGCAGCTACATAGTAAGCTTTCTCCGGTATTACAGAGCCATAAGCAATAACAAATTTTTTGCTCTTCTTAAACTCAATCAAAGCCTGCCTTAGTTCTTCACTTGCCGCATAACCATTCTCATTGCTGCCGGCTTTTATATAAATGCCTTTTACAGCAGAATCGCCTTTGGCATAATTAATCATGCGCACCACATCGTACAAACCGGGAATATTGCCTGAAGGGTTATCCAGCAAAGTGTTTAAAGGATTACTATTAGCCTGTTCTCTAAACTGCTGGCTCAGGTCGAGCACCAAAACGCCATTGCTGCCAATATCCGGTTTTGACGCCGAGGTTACACTGCCAATAATGGCTGAAAAAGCAAAGATAATAGCAAGTGTAAATACAATTAACGCGACTATAGTTGCAAAGAATACCTTAAGAAAACTTCTCATTTTATTTGAATTTACGAACCCGTAACGGGGCTGACTGAACCGGAACAACAAAACTCCGCCTTTTAAGTTGATTTTTGGCCTTTCAGCCTAACTTATCTCCACTTTACTGTAATACATTTGATCAAAAAATATACTGCATGCAATTTGGCGATTTAAGCATTACTTTCAAAACGGAGTTTTATAACCGGTAAATACCTGCGCAGGTTTAAAGCAGTTTTACAATGAGTTTAAGAAAATCTCAAACCAAATTCTAAAAAGCTCCTTCTTCAACAACCCGTATATGCTCTTTATACTGGCAATGCCGGTTCCAGTTAAAAAAACACGCTTACATGCGCCGTTAATGCAAACGGCGTTCCCGGCGTAAAACAAATGCCATCCACGGCTGTGGCGTCTGTTTTTAAACGGTACTCCGTATCAAATTGCGTTTCCTTCCATTTTGTATTGAAAATATTATTGATGGTTACACCAATTTCATATTTGCGTTTTGTATAGTTGAAAACTGCATCGGTAATAAAGTAGCCTTCAGCCGTTAAGCTGTAATCTTCATTGGCCGGCCGGTTAGCAAGATAGCGGTAACGCAGGCTGCCGTTCAGCCCGTTTTTATTGGAGTAAGTTATGCCGCCGGTGCTGCTCCACACAGGCGCTAAAGGAATATAGTTTTCACCTTTGGCATCATTTACCGAGCGGCCATGCGCATAGTTTACATCCACATCCATATACAATGAACGCAATGGCTGGTACCTGCCTGAAAAATCAAAGCCCATCCGCCTTGTTGGCCCGCTGAATTCCACACTGCCGCCATCGCCGCCATATACATTTTCCTGCGTAAGATAACTCCACCACAAAGCAGCATTTATTAGCAGGTTTTTTACAGGCTTTATAACGGTTCCCAGGTCTGCGCCATAAGCTTTGGGCAATACATCTGCGCCATCCACCACCACCGCGCTCCTCGCATCGTTGGAGTGAAAGCCACGGCCTGCGGTGAGGTAAAATTCAGTGGTATTATTTGCATGATAATAAAAGCTCAGCTTGGGGCTTAACACATTGGCATTTGCTTTATAAATACCTGTGCCGGGCAAGGTTGTGTCGCCTGCATATTTGTTATTGTATTGAAAGAAAAACTGGTCGAAGCGCAGGCCGGCATTCATGCTGAAGCGTTCATTAAAGTGAAAGGTTTCGCTGATGTAGGGCGAAAGGCTTAACTCATTAATATCACCAAGCTTTATACGGTTAATCAGCGTAGTATTATTCACCGTATGCGATAAGGCGGAATTACGGGTTGCATCAAGCCGCACATTAATCCCCGCATCTGTTGTAAGCCTTGTGCCGCCAATATATCCTACATGATTATAGCTGCCGTTATAGCCAATCATATTCCTGCTTTCCTGCTGCCTTATCTCATCGCCATTCACACTATCTTCCAGAAAAAAAGTAAAGTTGCTGTTTAAATTAAAAGTGTAATGTGTATAGTATAACTGATTCTTAATAACATCGCCGTTGTTAAGCGATGTTGTGAATTGTGCATTTACATTCGTTCTTGTGGTGTTGCCGCCTTCGTTGGGATCAACAGCGCCGTAAAAGCCAATGAGGCCTTCATCAACCGCTTCTTCGGGAATTTGCCCCGAGGCTTTCCATTTGCTCCATAAATATGAAGCGCTTATATACAGGTTTGTATTGCCGGATATTTTACCTGCATATTTTGTAAAGAAATTAAAACGGTTAAAATGCTGCGGGTTATCAAAGTATGCATCTGTATAACGATACTCTGAAGCAACATACCATGATTGCTGCCTGGCTTTCGCTTTTTCACCTAACAAATTAAACATGCCAAGGGCGCGAACGGTGTTGAACATGCCGCCTTCAATCTTTACAAGATTATTGTCCAGCACATTTTTGGTTTGATAATCTGCATAACCTGTTGTAGTAAAATCGCCTTTATCAGCGTAATACATGCCCTTTTTAAACACCACATCATTTATAGTTTCAGGAATAATAAAGTGGCTGTCGGCATAGCCCTGCCCATGGGCATGAGAAACCATATTAACGGGCATACCATCGGCAAACAAACCAATATCCGTTCCATGATCATTATCAAAGCCCCGCAGGAATATTTGTTCCGCCTTACCGCCGCCCTGGTGCTGGCCAATGAATAAGCCGGGTATAATGCGCAGCACTTCCTGCGAATTGGTTACGCCACGCATGGCAATATCAGCTCGGCTGATAATCTGGTATTGATTGCCGGCATGGGAAGAAACGGTTACCGAGCTCAGCTCAATTGTTTGTTGCGATAAGCGCACTGTATTGTTATTAACTGCAAATTCCTTTAACGGCACGGTTTTAAGGCCATAGTCAATGGAAGAAAAGGAAAGCGATGCAATATTTGCCATATTGGTTTTGAAAATAAATACGCCGTTGCTGTTGGTAACGGCAGAAGTACGGGATGGCAGCAGGGTTACGGTTACACCTTCAATGGGCTGCAACGAACTGCTGTCAGTAACCAGGCCCCTTATAATTTGCTGCGCCCCGGCCCGGGTGCTTATTATTAAGATGATATAGAGAATGATTTTTTTTCTTATAATCATTGTTTAAGTTTTATTGTAAAAAATTGAGATGATACAGGGCATAAAGCACAGTAATATGCACCTGGTTGATGATTATAAATTTGTGCATTGATCACAGCCTTGTACGATTGTTTCTAACCATACAGGAACAAAGATTTTCCATAAACAAGTAACAAGGGGCGCAAAGATTTTCATCTGCGGTTAAATACTATGACGGGCTAATGCCAGCCACAACAGGCTTTATGCATAGCACGATGTATCTGCCGGGCTAAAAAAATACATTGCCCTTTTTATGCAATGAATATAAAACAGTGCAGGTGGCTTCTGTTTACATTATGCGCGCAATCTTATTTTAGGCGGAGGGGTTTGGTCAAAAACAAAAGCGCCCGGAAGTTTAAAGACCGGTACGGATGGAAATTTTTTAAATTGTTCCGGCTGAAAATAGGGGTAATTATATTCAGCTACGAATAAATGAAACTGTGTTGTTTCCTCTGATCCTGCTGTATGCCGGCCTTTACTGGTTTCACTTTCCCGGCCCGCTTCTGCTATTGTTTTTTCCAGGTGGTTATTTCCATATCTGGCATGAACCGTTGCAATATGGTATGCTTCTGCAAAACAGTGCTGCAGGCCATCTTCCACAACAGGTATTACCGGCTTTAATATAACCGTTGAATAAATTAAAAGAAGATAATATGCTGTGGCAAACTTCATTAAACGTTACATTCTTTATGCAAAAAAAATCCGTTGGATTGTCCAGTACAATGCTGTTAATGCAATTAAAACCGACAATGGGGAAACGACTATCTTTTTATAATTTTTAATGTTTCGCAGTGGTATAATTATTAAGCCGAAAACGATAAGGATAACCGTTACCTGCCCCAGTTCAACACCTGCATTAAAGCTGAAGATGGAGAGAAAGAATTTATTGCGCGGCAAGCCTATTGCATGTAAGGCGCTGGCAAAACCCATTCCGTGAATCAGCCCAAACACAAACACAATCGCTATGCGCCAGGAGCTAAGACTGCTCACCAATAAATTCTCAACCGCTATACACAAAATAGAAAGCGCTATAACGGGCTCTACCACTGCGGGCGGCGCCACTATTATATTTTTTACCGACAGCGCGAGTGTAATGGAATGCGCTATGGTAAAGGCTGTTGCCTGCCATAAAATGGTGCTCAGTTTTGTGCTCAGCAGGCAAAGGCCGGTTATAAAAAGAATATGATCGAAACCATTGGGCAAAATGTGCAGGTAGCCCAGTTTTAAATAATAGAGGAATATATTGCCATCCGGCGCTTTTTCCAATGCATAATTTATGGTGTGCGCATACGTGGCCGGCGCTAATAACAAAAGCCATAATAGCAGCATGCACTTTGTACAGGCAGCAACCGGTTTCCTGTATAGTATTGACAGAATATTAAGCAAAAATTTTTTTTATTTATTCATTTGAGGCCATCGCCCCGGCTTTGTTTTGAGCAGAACCACCTTTTATAAACAAACTGGCAACAGCAGCTACTGCAAGCGCAGCAACCAGCCAGG
Organism: Parafilimonas sp.; assembly: GCF_047606085.1. GTDB lineage: Bacteria > Bacteroidota > Bacteroidia > Chitinophagales > Chitinophagaceae > Parafilimonas. The sequence goes on along the minus strand of NZ_JASGEX010000021.1, from coordinate 2,972 downwards.
GTGCATACGGATAGGCCTTAATAACAAAATCTGAAATTAAATTAGGCTGGTTGAACGACCTTTCAATGATCCATGCAAGTGAAACGATGATAGTGAACAAGGCGCCTGTAATGCGCAATATTCTATACCCCTTTATCCTGCTTAAAATAATAAGCCAGGGCACGGTTATAAGTATTACAAACAGCTGCATTAATTCTATGCCGATATTAAACCCAAATATGGCCAAAACCATGTACCAGCCACTTAATTTGAGCGCTGTTAAGGTGCCTGCAAACGCCAGCCCGTGAATTAAACCAAAACCTGCCGCTATATACATTTCCCTGCCGGGAAACAGGGGCCGGAGCGCATGAATGGCTGAAACAAGTATGGATACCGCAATTAAAACTTCTATAGGCTGCGATGGCAAACGCAGCCAGCCGATAGCGCCTGCAAATAAGGTAAGGGAATGCCCGATGGTAAATGCGGTAACTATTTTTAAAAGCCGGTAAATACTGTATTTAACGCCGCCAAAACCGCCCCATTTATTACCGTTTGCTACCAGTGGGGCAGCCAATAGTAAAGCGAGGATAAATAATAAATGGTCTGTGCCTTCAGCAATATGGCGCATGCCTAAATGCACAATGCTGGAAAAGCCCTTCCACCAACTGCCTTTTTCAAGGCTCACATGCAGCGGCGGTATAATATTATCCTTCAGGTTCCAGCCTATGGCGCTGGCGCCCATTGTATTATCCTGCTCCATGGTACCGGAGGCCCAGTCTGTACGTACAGACACCAGCGCAACATGGTTAATTACCTGGTGCATAATAACATCATATACCAGGTAGAAATCGCGTGTATTATCTCCCGGCTGCGGCGTGAGCACAACTTTAGCGTTTACTTCCCAATACGGAATATTTACATCGGCATAAAGACCGTTATCCATTCTCATTGCAGTAACGGCCACCTGCCAGGGATGATCTTTAACTGCATAAGCGTGAATATGCTGAAGCAGGTATGCTTTAATCTGCGGGCCCCAATTGTCAACAACATGCTCAGGGTCTTTAGACAGATCATGGCCAAATGCAAGCTCCAGTTCCGGAATGGGCATTTGCACTTCCAGGCTTACATAATTCGGATCAATATCCATTAACACCATGGTGTTAGGCGCACGGTGGGCGAACAGCTTCACCGGTCCCAGCATGACAAGGCTTAATAGGAAAAAAAACAACCGCCGGCTTTGCACCAGGCAGTTGTTTTTAAAAAAAAATATCATGAAATTTTTGTTCAATAATTAATTATTCCAGGTCAAGGTAATCGCGTTCATGGTCGCGCATTACCGTGTGGTAATGTATCGCACTGGAAAATACAACGCCTGTCTGGCAAATAAACTCAATCCATATACTTGGCCCGTCAATGCGCACATAATCAGTATTCGTTGTAAAGAAGCTGCTGGCATCGCCTGCGGTGGCGCTTGTATTGCTGGCATAGCATACATACGTATCAGAAAGCTCATCAGAATACGCTTCGCGAATGGTAGCTGCCTGCGCAGAATCAATATCATTTATCCAGGGCTGGATGGCTGCCCATACATTGGCCTGTGCCGTAGTGCTGAGGCTGCTTACCTGAATGCCTTGTTTAGTAGTAGGGAATGTATTGGTGGTAGAGCCCGGCACCATCAAACAGTCAGAAAAAGTGCTTGATATCTTGGCGCTGGAAAGCTCTGAGCTTGTAAATGAGCCCAGCATAGTTTGCACGCCGCTTAACTCAGAAGCAAGCGGGCATTCATAGGTTGTATCATTTACGGTGAAAGAGCCATGCGGTTCCACGCCTTCATGCAAAGGCGTTATGCTTACCACGCTGCCGGCATTGTAGGTAATATTGGAAGCAAAATGATGCCCGCCATACTGCAGCATCCATTTGCCTGTGGTGCTGGGCGTTCCTAAAAATGCAATAACATAATTACCGTCGCCATAGGAACTGCCGCCGCCGCTGGTATTTAAATAATCATCTGCTGCTCTTATGGCCTCAAACTCGTCATACGCTTCCCCGGAAGCAGTGCCGGCAGCCGCTTTTATTACAGCCAGGGCGGCAGTTTGCTGCGCTGTTGTAAGATCGCCAAACAATAAGCCGTTCCTGCAGCTTAATGCGCAGGGAAGGTTTGACCAGCGCTTGGCATTTTCAAGATTTAATGTAAGTACAACTGATGACTGCTGATCGGATGTAAGGGTGGACAGGAAGGCGTTTGCAAGGCAAACCACTTTTGCCACACCGGTGGAAGAACTGCAGTCTGCGGTGGTTGAAGTTCCGCTCACTGTAAGCGAAAGCGAACAGCTTTGCCCGCCAAAACTAATGGCAAATAAAGCAGTGCCTGAATCAGCAGGCGTGCCGCTGATGGTGTAGGTAAGGCTGCCCGAGCCGCTGGCCAGGGTGCCTGCCACCAATGTAGCCGTTAATCCCGTAACGCCTGTTGACGAAATAGCAGAACCAGCACTATAAGCTACTCCGTTGCCCCCTGTATAAGGAACGGTTGCCGTGCCTGAATAAGCAGTATTGGCTGTAGCCGTAGCCGAATAAGTAACAGAAGAACAGTCCAGGGCCGTTACCGTAGCGCTGGTGGTATCATCATCCGTTCTGCTGCAACGGATAAAAATGGCCGATATAAGCAATGTTAGCAGCAATGATGCTGTGAATTTCCGTATCATAAGTTAATTTATAATTTATGTTGTTTTAGATAAATGACGGCTACATTTTACATTCTTAATGTACCTCATATCCTATAATTCCTATTAACACAAAAAAAAGTTTTTTAGTATCAGTAAAAATGGCATTTGTGGCAACCAGCAAGTTTTTTGGGGTAAATATTACTTATAGTAAACACCGGATAAATTTGTGCATCGGCAATTTGTGCCTGCTTTATCGGTCCGTAAGATTAGTTCACGTTCTTACACGTCATTCCACCGCCGCGGCGGTGGAACCTGATCATAATTTAAAGT
>NZ_JASGEX010000020.1:0-8884 GCF_047606085.1 Parafilimonas sp. | reverse complement strand
CCTCTTTAGTATTCTTCATTCTGAGCTATATTTGGATTGGCATCTATTTCAGATTGTGGTATAGGAATCTTGATCCAACTGTTGTTGGTAATGAAATTGACAAAGTAGTTCCTAAAGTTTGTTCAACAACTTTTGTAAAATTTCTTTGCAAACGATACAAATCCCAGAACCTGTTGCCCTCAAAAGCCAGTTCCTTGCGCTTTTCAGTTAAAATATCTTCTAAAATTTGTGTACCTGTATAACCTGGTGGATTGTTGTACTTTTAATCATAATTGGTTCGGTTTTTATGTGCTTAATAAAATTAAAATTTTTCCGAACCAATTCTTTTCATGGAGGCATGCCTCCATGAAAAGAATTTCAACTAAGAATTAAACATTCTCTCTGTCTGTTTTATTTTAAAAATCAGAAATTAACCGCTTGCTGAAAACAATTGGGTTAATCTTATTATTATTCAGAGGCATATTAGATTAAAATTTATCCCAGAAAAGCTTTGTAGTTACATCATCTCCCCCTATCGCCTGAGCCGCATCCTGGTAATTATCGGAATTTACGTTTGTTTCCGTAACAGGATAGGTAAATCTTACAGGGAAGCCTGAAACAGCTTGGTCCGGTGCAGGAAATACTGGATAATCGAGTCTTCTGGATTCTACCCATGCATCCCACGCCCTGTTATACAAAGCAATCCACATTTGTGTACCGATTTTTTCTTTCCAGTCACTGGAAGCTGTTGCATAGTTAACAGTGGACTGGGCATAATACGCATCTGCATCAGCTTGCGTACCGCCCCATTCTAAGATAGAAGCTTCCACACCCTCTTTATAAAAACTTTCGGCTGTGCCACCTACACTATAACCCCGTTCTGCTGCCTCTGCCAAATAAAACTGTGTTTCGGCATAGCTCATAAATACCCCTCTGAAATCAGCGGTATATATTTCCGGGGCCGGCGCCGAATGGCCCGAATAACCACCTGCTTTGCCGGGGTCAACTCCAATATATCCAAGATTTGCTCCTGAAGAATTTGTTGCGGTTGTAAAATACAATGGCAATCTCGGGTCATCATTTGATTGTAATTGTGATATAAAAGTTGTACACCCTACAAAATCTTGCTGTCTTGCACTTAAAATGAAAAAATTATAAATAGGGTTAACATAAGGTGGTGATGACAAGTAGATGTAATTAGCATTGTCGTCATTTGATGTGAATACATTGGGTGCAGCCGCCTCAACAGTTTGTTTAGCCAAAGCATCATCTGCATCTGCAATAGTAATTCCCATCCTCAATGCTAACGAATTTGCAAATTTTATCCATGAATCAACATCCCCACCATATATCTGGTCTGCGCTGCCTATGCCGTCCGCTCCGTCATTTAAAGCAGCAATATCGCTTGTTAAGCGTGTTAATAAGTCTTTATATACCGTTTCTGCGTCATCATATTTTGGAAAAGCCTGGTTTATCACATTAAAAGCATCGGTATAGGGAATGTTGCCATAAGTGGTAATCAAATAGTAAAATGCCGTTACTTCAGTTATGTCAATTTGCGCATGAACATTTGCCAATTGACTTGCATCTGTAACTTGTATTTTAGCCAAAGAATCCGCCTGAATTAAATTTTCCAAAACATTCAGGTAAAGCATATCCCAGTCTGTACCTGGTATGCCCCTGTAAAAAATATCATACTGGCTCTCATTAAGATATGTCGTTTCCTGCCAATACTGTTCAAAAAAATTAAAAGGATTAAGATTATAATCAGCAGTAGTAAGCAGGTTTGCTAATTGCTGTTGTCCTCTGGTAAAGAGAGCCTCATAAGATATGCTTGTCGGGTTCTTGGGGTCGTTGTTTAGTTTTGTTAAATCCTTGGCACATCCGCCTAACAATATCAGGGGAATTGCCGCTATAAATATTTGCTTGAATGTTTTCATTATTATTTATTTTAATAATTTTTGCCAAATGAGGTTGCTCAAAAATTCACTTTCATGTTAAGTGAGAAATTTCTTACCGCGGGATATGATCCGGATTGAAAACCGCTTATATTACCAAAGCTCGTTCCGGCTTCCGGGTCCGCATAAGGCAAATTTTTATGAATTATCCATAAATTATGGCCAATCAGTGAAAGCTGTATTCCTTTTATAGCTTTTATTCGTTCCATCAAATTGTGAGGGAATGAGTAACTCAAAATCACTTCTCTCAGCTTAATGTAGCTGGCATCATATACAAAAGCCTTATCCGGGGCAGCACCAAAGCCATAGGCGGCCCCTGCATAATCTGCTTCAATATAGGTAGAATTGGTTTTGCCGTCTTCCGTAACACCCGGCAAAATAACGCCCCCGCCATCTTCAAGAGCTGACCTTTTAGGCTTGCCGTTTGCATTAAGACCGGCAGTAATAGGATACAAGCCGTCATATTGTCCAAAATCCTGATCGAGTGAAAATACATTGCCGCCCTGCTTGAAATCAACTAAGAAACTCAACGTAAAATCTTTAACGCGCAGGCTATTGTTTATGCCGCCAATCCACTTAGGCTGAATGGTTCCGATGTTTTCATTTACGTCCCCGTCATTTGCAAGTTCATAATACCCATCTGCATCAACAGTTCGCTGTCCGTTTGTATAAACAAAATCGGAGCCTCTTATTTGCCCGTAAGGCTGTCCTAATGGCGCATTCAGGGTTTGTCCAAAAGGAAATGCCGCCAACTGAAGGTTTTTTGCTTCATTACCTGAGCCGTCCGTAAACAACTTTACCACTTTATTGCGGTTTTCCGACCAGTTTACGGTTATGTCCCATTGAATATTTTTCGTTTGAACGGGGGTTCCTCTTAAAGTAATTTCTACGCCCTTGTTGGTCATTGAGCCTGCATTTTGATATTCCGATGCATATCCCGTAGCGGAAGAAACGGTTACAGGCAGAATATTATCAATTGTTTTTGAATTGTAGTACGATGCTGTGAAGCCTAACCTGTTTTGCAAGAACGCCATTTCCAAATCTATTTCTCCACTCTTGGTACGTTCAGGCCTCAAATTTGGATTATTTTTATTAGTGCTTGCAGAGCCTACAGGATTTCCGCTGTATGGCGTTAAAATACTATAGGTATCATACACACTATAAATAGGCGCATCAGAGCCAACTTCTGCCGCATTAACGCTTAATTTTCCATAGCTTAACCATGGCGTGTTTTTCAGTAATTTAGAAAACACAAAACCTAATGAAGCAGAGGGATAATAATAAGCATTATTGCCTTTAGGTAAGGTAGAAGACGCATCTCTGCGAAGCGATGCATCTAAAGTAAGAAAATCTTTATACGATAATGTAGCCGAACCATAGATACCATTTACTTCCTTAATGCCATAATATTCGGAAGGTGCATCGGGTGTGGCAGCAGAATTGCTTAAAGCCCATATATCCGGTAAAGCAAGTCCTCCATTTGTTGACGCAGAAGTAGATTGGTCTTCAGAATGCCTCAAATTTGCACCCACCAAAGCGTTCAGATTAAAGGAAGAACCAAGTTCTTTATGGAAATTTGCCATAAGATCTATGTTTCTTTCATAAAAATCTTCTAAGAATTTAGAGTAACCGGAAGTCTCTACCGAACCCATATTGGTTCGTTCTTCCTGCAACCAATGATACTGATCTAATGATACCCTGGCCGTAAATGAGAGCCAATTGGTTGCATCCCACCTGGCATTTATATTGCCTATGAGGCGCTTACGATTATCGCTTTCGTAGTTCTGATATCTGGAAAAATAAAGGTTATCCCAATAAATCGGCGCAGATTTCTCATAAGGGTCACTCCAGTTCCATGTTATATTTTCCAGGGTCCTGAAATACGCCTCTTTTTGCTCCTGCACATCCACATTTGTTTGCCACCATTGCCGGAAGTTATTCATAGGGTTGGGGCCTGATGATGGCGAATATCCCGTTTCGTACCTTCCAATTGCAGGAATATCATAATAATTGGCTTCTGCGCCTATGGTCAGGTTTTTTAATATGTTATAGCTGGCGCCAAAGTTGACTATATTTTTTTTCTGATTACTGTTTGGTAGAATACCATCTTCGTCGTCTCTTGTATAACCAAATTTATAAGAACCATGCGCAGACGAATTAGTTACTAATATGCTTTGGGAATTTGACCATGGCTTATTGAAAAAAGTAACGGGCCCATTTTGTGCGGCCACCCAAGGCCTTTCCGTTTGATAATACGGCGAAGTGGGATCCAAGGCATCCCATTGATATACCATCAACGTTGGGTCAAAAGCTGCACCATAGGATGCATCTTCGGTTGTTGGAACCAAGGGGCCTAACCCTTGCTCGCCGGTATAACCATAAAACCAAGGGGCAAAGCCAGTTCCGTCATCATAGAACGGGCCATAACCGGCACCATATTCATTTTGATATTTAGGGAACGTGCTCTTATCAATATAGCTTTTTTGCACGCCTATATTAAGTGTAACACTAAGGTTATCAGAGCCTTTTTTAGTAGTAATTAAAATAACGCCATTACTTGCCCTTGAACCGTAGAGAGCTGTTGCCGCAGCGCTTTTCAAAACAGTAATCGAGGCAATATCATCTGGGTTCAAATCGGATATGGGGCTGCCATAATCATAACCGCCGCCACCGGCTTGCTGAGAACTACTATTGGTGTTGTTGTTATTAACCGGTGTTCCGTCAATAACAAACAATGCCTGGTTATCTCCGGTAATTGATTTATATCCTCTTAAAATTGCATTTGTAGAACCACCCAAGGTATTGCTTTGTGAAATTTGTAATCCCGCAATTTTACCAGACATGGACTGAGCTATATCAAAACTTCTGTTGTTGCTTACATCAGAACCGGAAATTGTTTGTGCAGCATACGGAAGTGTATTCCTGTTTCTTTTAATACCGAGAGCTGTTGTTACCACAACATCTGTTATGGAACCTGAACTCCTGTTAACCGTAACCGTTATTACAGGGTCATTGCCCACCGTAATTTCTGTGGAATCTATACCAACTGCAGAAACAACCAATATATCTCCGCTTTTGGCGGAAATAGTAAAATTTGCATTTGCATCTGCAGCAACAGTAATTTTCGAACCTTTAAGATTAACTGTTGCAAATGGAACGGGATCTCCGTTCTGATCTTTCACGGTGCCACTTACTTTGCTTTGCGCCAAAGCAACAATGCCTGTAAATAGCAACAGGATAAACATACTTGCTGTTTTTCTCATTTGGACAATTTTTAATTTGCGTGTGAATGAATGAATAAAGATTATGGCAGCGCGGGCAGATAAAATTTGTTGGTCACTGATAAAAAATATCAAACCAGCTTATATATAATGGTGATAAGTTATTAGTGCTATTACCGTTTCTCCAATCTGTATTAACCGGGTTTTCATTTCATACATGAGCTTATAATTTTATGTGTGTGTGAACTATATTGAAAAAGGAGCAGAGGGGTAGCTAACCTCAGAACTCCGTCAAGCATAAGGAGTTAGACAAAATATTTTTAAAAAATGCTGCTTAAAGGAGCATTTCAAATACCAACATGTATATACAACTGATAAATAAAGACTTATTAATAACTTATTCTATAATATATAGAAATGTGGGTTAATTAACATTAACAAATAAAGTTTGATGAAGGAAAGATAAAGCCGTTGATTGGTATAGGATCAATTCAAAAGAGCTTGCTGCTTATACAGGAGCAATAATGAAGGAGAATTTTATAGCGAGCTAAGTTTTCATAATTCTTTGCAGCATATTATTATTCATCATAGATATTTTTGCAGCATGATATTACTCGAAGGCAAACCCGCCGCCGCAGCAATAAAAGCAGATTTAAGTAAACAGGTAAATGCACTTATTCAAAAAAAACTGCGCCCCCCGCACCTTGTAGCTGTATTAATTGGTAACAACGGCGCCAGCGAAACGTATGTAGCCAGCAAAATAAAAAACTGTGAAGAAATTGGTTTTCAGTCTTCCCTCATTAGGTTTGAAACCTCCGTGCCGGAAGATATTTTACTGCAAAAGCTGGAAGAGCTGAATAATGACGATACGGTTGACGGCATGCTGGTACAGCTCCCCCTTCCAAAACATATCAGCGAGGAAAAAGTAATTAATACAATCACACCTGAAAAAGATGTGGATGGTTTTCACCCGGTAAACCTTGGCAGGCTGGCGCAGGGCGCGCCAACCTTCATCCCGGCAACACCTTATGGCATCATCCTGCTCATGCAGCATTATGGCATACATGCAAAGGGAAAACATGCCGTAGTGATTGGCCGCAGCAATATTGTAGGCCGGCCAATAAGCATTCTTTTAAGCAGTAATCAGCCGTATGGAAACGCTACTGTAACCATTTGTCATTCCCACACACCCAATTTAAAAGAATTAAGTTTGCAGGCTGATATTCTGGTGGCAGCCCTTGGCAAACCGGGCTTTGTTACGGCTGATATGATAAAAGAAGGTGCAGTAATTATTGATGTAGGCATTACCAGGGTGGAAGATACTTCAGCAAAAAAGGGTTTCCGCATAAAAGGGGATGTGAATTTTGATGAAGCGGCAGCAAAGGCTTCTTATATAACACCCGTTCCCGGCGGCGTTGGGTTAATGACCATAGCTGCCTTATTAAAAAATACAGTAACGGCTTATTTAAAGCGTCATAACTTAAGTGAAGCAATTTTAAGTGAATAACCTTCAAACAACATATCATCATGCTGCAGCAAATGCAGCAGAACCGGCTGTTTTGCCTGTAATGGAAGCATTTTACACTTTACAGGGAGAAGGCTTTCACCAGGGAAAAGCAGCTTATTTTATTCGCCTGGGAGGCTGTGATGTAGGTTGCTTCTGGTGCGATGTAAAAGAAAGCTGGGATGCAGCCGTTCACCCGCAAAAATCGGTAGCGCAGATTATTACAGAGGCGAAAGAAGCTATCAGCTATCAGCTATCAGCTATCAGCCCTATCTTCGTTATTACAGGCGGTGAACCTTTATTGCATAACCTGGATGAACTTACCCGCAGCTTAAGGCATGAAGGTTTTAAAACGAATATAGAAACATCAGGCTCATCCCCGCTTTCAGGCTATTGGGACTGGATATGCCTTTCGCCAAAAAAATTTAAAAAACCACTGCCTGAAGTTTTTGCTGCAGCCAGCGAATTAAAAGTGGTAGTGTATAATAAATCTGATTTTAAATGGGCGGAAGAAAATGCAGCGCAGGTTTCAGCTAACTGTAAACTGTACCTTCAGCCGGAATGGAGCAAGGCCAAAATCGTAACGCCTCTGATTATAGATTATATAAAACAAAATCCCCGCTGGCAGCTAAGCCTGCAGGTGCATAAGTATCTGGATATTCCGTAGTAAATGTTGTTTACTTAAGGAACGTTTGTAAAGTCCCTCTCCTTTGGAGAGGCCTGCCTGGCGGCAGACAGGGATTTAGGGTGAGGCCAAACAAGCGTAACTAAACGATATTGATTGTGTAACAATTATTTTCCGGTATTATTATATGGCAGAGAGGATTTTATCAGCCCCGTAACACATAAGTTTTTCGCGGCTTGCACAGTTTTCAAATCCCGGTTTTATCTTCTCTCTCCACCGTTATCGTGCATTCGCCAATCAATGCCGCGGCCGCGCCAATAGCAGCCAGCACAGGCGCAACCATTACCCCAACCACACCTACAGTTAATGGGAAGCTCATTAACTCTTTACCATCTTTATCAACAATGGTTATCTTTCTTACATTGCCTTCTTCTATCAGTTCTTTTATTTTATTTACTGATGTTACGCAAATTAATAAACAATAATTTTGGAGATGAAGATAACAAAGTCAGAAGTGTTAGATTTATATACAGATTATTTGATAGTAGCAGTTGGTCAGGCTACAGCAACCGGTTTATCGAACGTGTTGGATGGTCATCTTAGCCATGATATTATTACCCGGTTATTAAACAGTGGTTATATTAGCGAAAGGCGGTTATGGCATCAGACCAGGTTCATGTGCCAGGAGATAGAAGATGAAAACGGGTTGTTGATTATAGATGATTCAGTGGAAGCGAAACCATATACAGACAGCAATGATTTAATACAGTGGCATTTTGACCACACGCAAAACAAGAGTGTCAAAGGGGTAAACTTCATATCAGCCATTTATAATAATTGGGAGATGAGTTTGCCGGTAGGCGTAAAATTTGTATAAAAGGATATTGAATATGTTGATAGCAGAACGGGGCGGCATAAACGTAAAAGCAGCATTGGCAAACAGGCGCATTTCAGAGATTTAGTAAAACATAGCTGCGATAATTTACGGTTCAGGTATGTATTAAGTGATAGCTGGTTTGCGTGTGCGGAAAATATGCAATTTATTACAGAGCAATGCGGGCGGGATTTTATCATGGCAATGAAAGAGAACCGAAAAGTTGCATTCAGCAAAGCAGATAAGGCGGCAGGCAAATACATCAGTATCAAAAATGCAGTGCCAGAGGGGTGTGCCCGGTCAGTTTGGGTAGAGCAATTGGATTTTCCAATACTCATTGCCCGGCAAGTCTTCAAAGACGGAGATGGCGTTACCGGCACACTTTATCTGGCTTGCAGTGATTTGAGCTTATTGTATGATGAGGTAACTGCAATCTACAAAAGACGGTGGAAAGTAGAAGAATATCACAAATTCATTAAAAGCAACACGGCATTTCCTAAATCGCCCACCAGGCGGATGACTACTCAAAAATCCCATTTTATTGCATCTATTATGGCCTATGTAAAAATGGAACGATTGAAAATCCGTTGTGGCAGTAATCATTTTGCCTTAAAATCAAAAATGATGGTTAACGCCACTAAAATAGCCTGGATAACAATGCACCAACTGGCCAATCATAAATTGACAGCATAATTTCTGTGAATAAAAATGCGTAACATCAGT
>NZ_JASGEX010000019.1:0-15139 GCF_047606085.1 Parafilimonas sp. | reverse complement strand
GCTTCGAAAAAATATTGTAAAAACGGGTTTCAACCCGTTTGAAACCATCAAAATGTTGTTGAGAGCCATCGGCTCGTTACATTATGCACCGTGCCGATGGCGCTTATTTCTATGGAAACTCATCTATAACCGTGCTAAAGCACGGCTTTACAAAATTGAATCGAGCCGATGGCTCTTCATAAGAATTTTAATGCGTCTGCCCTGTTATAGTAAATGATATTTGCCGGATGAAACCAAGAATAAAAATCTGTTGCATCAATTCAATAAATGAAGCGAAGCTTGCTATAGGTTTTGGTGCATCAGCACTTGGTCTTGTTGGCAAAATGCCAAGCGGGCCCGGGCAGATAAAAGATAACCTGATCGCTTCCATCATCAAAACCGTTCCACCGCCAATAGCTACATTTTTACTCACAAGCGAAACAAAAGCAGAAGATATTGTAGCTCACCAGCAACGTGTTCATTCAAGCACTATACAAATTGTTGATGCATTAACTGAACGTAATTATAGGTTGATAAGAAAGCAGTTACCTTTTACAAAACTGGTGCAGGTAATTCATGTAATTGATGAAAGCTCTGTTGATGAAGCCATTGAATTAAGTGAAGAAGTTGATGTTTTATTGCTTGACAGCGGCAACCCAACACTTGCTGTAAAAGAATTGGGCGGAACAGGTCGCGTACACAACTGGCAATTAAGCAAACGCATTGTTGAACAAAGCAAAGTTCCTGTATTTCTTGCCGGCGGGTTGAATGCAAATAATGTGGCCGAAGCTATAGCAACTGTGCAGCCTTTTGGCGTTGATATTTGCAGCGGCGTAAGGACGGGTGGCAATCTGGATGAAGCAAAACTGGAGGCATTTTTTAAAGCCGGAGGTTATTAATTCGCTATGAAGTTTATTCCGCTCTGCGAAGTCTCAGGAGCTGAAGTGTTCGAAACCTGTATTAGCGGATCCGCGATCCGTATGATCGCTCACGTGTGTGGAAATAATTGTGCCGGGGGATTTCCACACCGTAGGTGTGGTACGCGTAAACGTTCCGTTCCAATGGAACGGTAAAGAAGCATTACGGGCAGCATTGTGCACACGTTAAGCCTCTGTGAGGCTTTAAGCAAATGGTTTCGAACAGCTATGGTCTCCTGGCTTCGCAGTTCTTATGCGCAAAGCCTGCCCGGCAACTGACGGGTCTACGGACTTTTACAAACTTCTACAAATCACCCAACTGCGGCCGCATAATAATTTCTTCCACACAGGCCTGCGGCGACAGCAATGATGCAGCATACACCATATTGACTACATCATCAGCCTGCATAATACGTTCCGGGCTTAAGCCGCTGCCGCTCCAGCTATCTGTATAAACAGCGCCGGGCATAACGGCGGTTACTTTTATATTGTAAGATTTTAATTCTTCGCGCAGGTTTTTGCTAAAGCCAAGCAAAGCAAATTTGCTGATGCTGTAGCTGCCGCCATTTTTATATGCCGCCAGCGATGCAATAGAGCATATATTAAAAATATGACCGCTTTTTGCTTTTATCATAGCCGGCAAAACAGTTCTTGTTAAGTGATAGGCGCTATGCAGGTTTGTGGCAAGCATGCTCTCAAAAGTTCGGTCTTCTTCCTCGTAAATATTGCCGGGCAAAAAACGGCCGGCATTATTTATTAAAACCTGCGGTGCGCCAAACTGCAAACAAAAATTACCAAATGCTATTGCATTTTCTTTCCGGCTGATATCCGTAGCCGATATATCTATTTTGCAGCCGGGATATTTTTCAAGCAATTGCTGTTTTGTTGCTGCTAAAAGTTCCTCGTTTCTTGCGCATAAAAAGAGATGATGTCCTGCCGCTGCAAATTTTTCTGAAAATGCTTTACCCAATCCCTTTGATGCACCCGTTATTATCACGTTCATGCTCCCGGCCCCTGAAGGGGAGTTATATAAACTCATAACACAAATTTTTTGTTATCTTATTTGTAACAGTTGCAATTTTGTTGCCCAGTGTATCTGCTGTTGAAGGAAGTGATCCCGTATCAGGGATAGGCTCCACCGGGCTTAATAGCCTTACTGCAGCTTGTAACATACTGCAAATTTAAAATTGCAAAGCAATTATAATGGCATACAAACATTTATTTTTTGATCTTGACCATACGCTTTGGGACTTTGAAACAAATGCAAAAGAAACTTTCCGGGAACTGCACAGCCTGTATGCATTGCATGAAAAAGGCATTGAAGATTTTGATGCGTTTTTCAGCCGCTATTCATTTCATAATGAGCGTTTATGGGAGCGTTATACAAAAGGGTATGTAAAACAGGAAGAGTTGCGATGGAAGCGTGTTTGGCTGGCTTTGCTTGATTTTAAAATTGCAGATGAACCGCTGGCAAGAAAAATGTCGGAACAGTTCCTGGAAGATTTGCCCAGCAGGAGAAGCCTGTTTCCATACACAACAGAGATATTAGACTACTTAAGGCAAAAGAATTATGTACTGCATTTAATTACCAATGGCTTTGATAATATTCAGCACAGCAAATTAAAGCACAGCAACCTTACTGCTTATTTTAAAGAAGTGATTACATCTGAAAAATGCGGCAGTCTAAAACCGCACAAAGAAATTTTCGATTTTGCACTGCGTATTACCAATGCAAAAGCTGAAGAAAGCATTATGATCGGCGATAATATTGAGGCCGATATTAAAGGTGCCATGGCTGCAGGCATAGATACAATATTTGTGAATCATATAAAAGCAGAAACAGATGTGCAGCCAACCTACACGATTTATCATTTAAAAGAACTGGAAGATATTTTTTAATTTTAAAGGATTATCTCTTTCGAAAAGAACTAAGAAAGTTTTATGGCAGAAGACTTACATGTAATCCGGGGCACGAAGCAGGAGCAGTATCAATCTTTAATCCCGCAAATAAAAGGTTTGACAGAAGGCGAAACAGATATAACTGCTAACCTCGCCAATGTTGTAGCTGCATTAAAAGAACAATTCAAATGGCTCTGGGTTGGTTTTTATATTGTAAAGAACAATGAGCTTGTTGTTGGCCCTTTTCAGGGGCCGGTTGCCTGCACAAGAATTAAAAAAGGCAAAGGCGTTTGCGGCACAAGCTGGGCGCAGGCAAAAACAATTATTGTGGAAGACGTAGAAAAATTTCCAGGTCATATTGCCTGCAGCAGCCTGACAAGATCGGAAATTGTAGTGCCGGTATTTAAAGACAATGAAGTTGTTGCTGTTTTAGATGTTGACAGTGAACACCTGGATCATTTTAACGAAACAGATGCAACTTACCTTGAGCAAATAGTCAAGCTTCTTGCTTTTGGTTAAACGAAGCAATAACCGTAACGCCGCTTTTTACAACCTGGCCGGGCTTTACTTCTATAATGGCATCTAAAGGCAGCAGCAGGTCAACACGGCTGCCGAATTTTATGAACCCAAATTCTTCGCCCTGTTTAAAAACTTTTCCGGGCGTGGCATAATTGCATATACGCTTAGCCAAAGCGCCTGCAATTTGTTTTACCAGAATAGCGCCGTTGGCATTCTCCAGCACAATGCTGTGCCGCTCGTTCAGTACAGAAGATTTTGGATGCCATGCCACTAAGTATTTCCCCTTGTGATAATGATTATAAATGACCATGCCATCAACCGGCACGCGGTTTACATGCACATTTACAGGGCTCATGAAAATGCTTACCTGTATGCGGCTGTCGTGAAAATATTCAGCGTCATTTACCTGCTCAATCACTACAACCTTGCCATCTGCAGGCGCCACAATTTTTGTTTCAGAAAATGTAAATGCCCGGTTGGGAATGCGAAAGAAAAAAACAATGAAAAAGAAAAATACAAAGCTTAGAAACAGGATGATGAAAGCAATCCATTCAAAATTATCTGCAAAAAAATAAAAGAAAAGTATATTTATTAAAACAAGTAATAAAGCGCTTACGCCAATAATCCTGTATCCTTCACGGTGAATGATCATAACAAAAATTAACTGCAAATATAAACAAGTGTTGTTGACTGTTAACCGTGGGCCGTTGACTGTTGACCGTCAACCATTGAACCTTTCAAATCATAGAAATATCTTTACATACAGCCACACAAAAACGGTAGCAAATAAAAGCGAATCGAACCTGTCGAGAAATCCGCCGTGACCGGGCAGTATATTGCCGCTGTCTTTTATACCGGCCTTACGTTTTAAACCGCTTTCAAATAAATCACCCAGAATACCGGTTATACAAATTAATGTTGAAATAATCACTAACTGTAAAACATCAGCATTTAAAAAAATATGCCCGAAAGCCGTAACCGTTACAACAGCCAGTACAGCACCACCGATTGTACCTTCCCAGGTTTTCCTGGGCGAAATAGAAGTAAGCGGTGTTTTACCAACGGCAGAGCCAACAAGATAAGCCATGGTGTCGTTTATCCATAGTGCAGTAATTAATACCAGCGGCAGCACAAGGCCCATATCAAGGCCGAAAAAGCTGCCGAATATCATGCCTTCAGAACGAAGGTCTATCATGCAGCCGCAGCTAAACGAAATATACAGCAGCCCGCCTATTGAAATAAGCAAAGGCTTCAGGTTAAAATTGCGGCTTAATAAAATTTCAATTACTGGCAGTGTTATTATGGTCAGCAGCATTAAATACCATCCTATTTCGCTAAGCTGCAGCGATCCTATCGTGTATGCATAATTCGTCATCCACAGCATAAAGCCCCAGCCTGCCAGCATCACGCCATAAGCATGCATGAATGAAATGGCTTTATATTCAGGGTCAATCTTTTTTGCTATCGCTTCAAACTCTGTCCAGCAGCCAAAATGTATGATGGAGAAAAGAATAAAAAAAGTCCAGTGGTTTATCAATAATCCGCACAGCATTACTGCCACAAATACAAGAGATGTAAGCGTCCTGGTTTTAAATGTTTGCACGTTAAATGCCATACGTGTAATAATCGGTGAATATAAATTAATCTGTTTTTATTTTTAAGCCATGAATCTTTTAGGAAATTTAATCTGGTTAATTTTTGGCGGTTTTGCCGCAGCGCTCGGATATTTTGTTATGGGTTTTGTTTTCTGTATTACCATCATCGGCATTCCGTTTGGTATTCAATGTTTCAAAATAGGCATCTTCACGCTTATGCCTTTTGGAAAAAAAGTAGTAACGACTTCTTCTTCAGGCGGCTGCCTTTCGCTTTTATTCAATCTCATCTGGATCGTTACCGGCTGCCTTTACACAGCATGCGTGCACCTTGTTTTTGCAATATTACTTTTTATAACCGTTATAGGCATACCTTTTGGCAGGCAGCATTTAAAACTGGTTGAATTAACCCTCATGCCTTTTGGAAAAGATATTGTTACTGCGTAACAATTTATTGAAGAATTATGTTACCGGCAGTTGATACGTTGTGGCGTCACGGTTGGCCTGTCCCGATTTTTCGGGAGTCACTCTCTTGTACTGCATATTTTTATGGCAGCATAAATACAGCCTGGCCCCGTCTTAGAAACTGTTTAAAAATTTAGTTCTTTACAGCGCTTTAGCGATTTTTCGCACAGAGCAAAGGAGTCAACAATAAATAAAGCGCCTCTGTTTGCTCTGCGCCCTCTGTGCGAAAAATTTAAGCACAGCAACTTCTTAGCGCAAAACCTATTTTTCAAAAACCAACGTTTCCGCATTAGCTCCAAGTGCAGCCAGTGCATCCAGTATATTTTTGGTAAATTCATCAGGCCCGCACACGTAAAAATGCTGCTTAAAATCAGGAATAGTATCTTTTAAAAAAGCCTTATCAATACGCTTATTATGATATTGGGTGTTTGGCTGACTGGTAATAACATTAATAAAGTTGCTGCCAAGCATTTTTTCAAACTCATCTTTCAGAATAATATCATTTTCTGTTTTATTGGAAAATATCAGCATATTATTCTGAATATTGTTTTGTTGCTGCAGGTATTTGAATATGGAAATAAAAGGTGTAACGCCTGCGCCACCCGCTATAAAAACACCTTCGCCTTTTATATTCAATAGCGCCCCAGGCGCTGCTTATTTCAAACTCCGCTCCCGGTAAAATTGTTTTAAGCTTATTGGTAAATCCCTGCGGGTTATCGTATAATTTTATAGTAAACTTCAGGAAATCATCATCCGGTAAACAGGTAAAAGTGAAAGGGTGCTTATTATCTCTCCAGCCTTCTTCATTCAGGCTCAAATCAACAGCCTGGCCCGGAACAAACTCAAATCCTTCGGGTTTGGTAACCCTGAAAGTTTTTACATTATGCGTTCCCGGAATAATTTCTTTTACCGTAACGATGTAATTATTTTCCACAATATTATTTGTTGCTAAAAATATACCTAAAACAGTAAAGCCGGACAAAAAAGCGCCGCTTTATGTTACCCGAACCGGATACGTTTTCAGGTAAATGCACCAACCATATTTTTAATTCTTCAGCGCCTTTGCGCTTGCAGCAGCTATTGCCATTGTATTTTCGGCTGATACAAACAAAGTTTACCTGGCTGTAAAAAATAAAATAGCCCCGCACTTACTTTGTGCGAGGCATTTGTTGCCCGACCTGGATTCGAACCAAGACACTCAGAACCAAAATCTGATGTACTACCCTTATACTATCGGGCAATTATGCAAAGTTATTTTTTATTGCTGTCCGGCAATTGCAACGTAGATGGCGCATTCTGTTGCTGGGAATTTGCAGGCGCCTGCTGTGTGGGAACGGTTGAAGTATTTATATCCTGCAGGGAATTGCTGCCGGAATCTGATACATTGGAAACAAATAAAACAGATATGATACAAAGCACGGCCAGCGCAGCCGCAAATATCCATGTTCCTTTTTCCAGCACATCGGTTGTTTGCTTTACGCCCATAAACTGGTTGTTAAAACCAGCCAGTGTGCCGCTTAAGCCACCGCCTTTGGGGTTCTGTACCAGTATGATCAGCCCCAGCACCACACATACTAAAACGATAAGAATAAATAAAACGAGTGCCATTACCTAACTTTTAATTCCTCAATTTTTGCCGCAAAATAAACGGATTTGGATGGATTAATAAAACTTAATTTTTCATAAATCTTTACCGCCTGCTCCGGCTTGCCCTGTTTTATTAAAACTTCAGCCATTGTTTCTGTTACCACATCTCCGGCCTCATTGGAATGCCGGGCAATACTTTGCACCTGCCGCTCTCCGGTTTCATCACTCCTTAATTCTGCAGGATTGGGGTTGATGCTTTTCATTTGTTTCAGCCAGTCTGTAAAACGCCTCAACTGCGTTCCCAGTTTATCATTGGCTTTTACTTCTTCCAGCTTTATGCCCTGCGATGCAAAATAATCTATGCGGTGCTGGGGAATGGTTTCTATCACCAGTTCAGCAACAGGTTCGTCAGCCGGTTTCTCAAAAGCCGCTGCCTGCTCCTGCAACAGGCTGCTTAATTTATTATGAATAATCGCATCTTCGGCCACTTCGCTTACTGCCTCTCCAGCCTCTTCTGTAAAATCTTCCCCGCCAGGCAGATCAGCCTGGTTTTCCGCCGGTGCATCAAAGCGTGTTTCTTCATTTATCCTTTCCGGCCGGTTGGTGTCTGTAGGCAGGCTTTCCCCTGTTTCACCCGCTGGTCTTGCTTCCTCTTCTTCAAATTCTTCTTCAATGCCCGGGCGGGTAAGACCTGCTGACGGCTGAGCAGGCAGAAAGCCTGCTGCAACCGGTGATACTTCTTCCTCAACTTCAGGCTGAACGGTTTTCCCGTCCAGGTCTTCCGCAATATTGAGATTGTAATGCAACAACAACTCATCCGGAAAATGCAGCACCGCTTTTTGTAAAGCCTGTTCGTACCCTTCCTGCTTTGATTGATACAGGTTTTTTGCAAGCAGAAAATGAGCGGCGCCAAAATAAGGCGCATCGGCCACCAGTTGCTTCAACTGGTCTATGCCAATACCTGTTGCCGGCGCATGGAATAATGTCTGTAAAATATTTTCTGCCGGTAAAGCCATTCAGCATGATTTGTTTGTATGGTGAAAATACTATTTGCTACCAGTTTGAAAAAATATGGTTGAATATCTGGTCAGTTAACTGTGTAACTATATCGTCGAGCAGCTGGCTTTCCGCCTGCTGTAAAGATTGTGTGGCTGAAAAATCGAAATCGCGGCTTACAGTAAAATTATCTGTTTTATTATCTATTGTATTCAGCACCGTAATATCTGCGGCAACTGTTAAACGGTTGGCTGCCGAATTCTGATTGCTGATGGCAGCCAGAGAAACATCGTACCGGCTTATGAAACCTGTAATTACATAGCTGGCATCGTCGCTGTTTACCAGTGTAAGCTTGGTATAGTTGTTTATTTTTTGCTTGAGATTGTCTGTAACCTTCGGGCTTAACTGCGCGTTTACATAACGGGCTTTATTTTCCAAAAAACCAACTTTAATGGTTTTGAATTTTTTATAATCAATTGATACATCTTTAAAAGTGTAAATGCCGCAGGAGGTGAGGAATAAAAGACCGCAAACCATAGTCCATAGACCATAGCCTGAAAACCATCGCCTGTGGCCTGTGGGCTGTTGACTGCTGACTATCGTCCGTGGACTGTTGACCATTGACCGAAACCTATTCGTTAATATCATATTCTTTCAGCTTTCTGTAAAGTGTTCTTTCGCTGATGCCCAGATCCGATGCAGCATCTTTTCGCTTGCCACGATGTTTTTTGAGCGCTTTAATAATCAATTCTTTTTCCTTATCCATAATATTCAGAGACTCTTCCACTTCTTCGTGCTCATGAATTTCGTCTTTATGGGGAAGGATCACAGGCTGGTTTTGTTGTTGGCCAACCGGCAATGCCGCAGGTTGCGCAACACCCGATAAAACCGGCGCAGCATATTCGGCGCCATTGCCATTCAGCGCAAAATCCCTTTGTAAAGATTCTGCCGTATAATTTGCCGCATTGCCTGCCAATGAAGGATTTTTAAGGATTTCCAGAAACATTTTCTTCAGTTCCGTTACATCCTTCTTCATATCAAAGAACAGCTTGTATAAAATTTCCCGTTCATTAGTGAACTCACCGCCGGCATGCTGGGATGGCGCCAGAACCGGCAGGCGGTTTATATTTTTCTCCGGCAAAAACTTTTGCAGGTCATTTGCCGTTATTAGTTGATTTGTGCTTAGCACACTTAGCTGTTCTGCAATATTCTTCAATTCCCGCACATTGCCGGGCCAGTTATAGTTAATTAACATGTTTTTCGCCTCATCGTCTAACTGTACCGGCGTGGTTTTATAACGTTCGGCAAAATCAATCACAAATTTCCTGAACAATAAAACAATGTCTTCTTTCCTGTCCCTCAAAGCAGGGACGCGGATAGGCACCGTGCTTAAGCGGTAATATAAATCCTCCCTGAATTTACCGTTATGTGCCGCTGCATACAAATCTTTATTCGTGGCTGCAATCACCCTTACGTCTGTCTTCTGCACTTTGGATGAACCAACACGGATGAATTCGCCGGTTTCCAGCACCCGCAGCAAACGGGCCTGTGTGCCGAGTGGCATTTCGCCGATCTCATCTAAGAAAATAGTACCGCCGCTTACTGTTTCAAAATAGCCTTTACGGCTGTCAACCGCCCCGGTAAAAGAGCCTTTTTCGTGGCCAAATAATTCTGAATCTATTGTGCCTTCAGGTATAGCGCCGCAGTTAACGGCGATGAAAGCATTATGCTTCCTTGCTGATAATGCATGTATTATTTGAGAGAAAGATTCTTTACCCACACCGCTTTCGCCCACAATTAAAACGCTGAGATCTGTTGATGCTACCTGTATGGCCACCTGTATAGCGTAATTGAGCGCCGGTGAATTGCCTATAATTCCGAACCTGTTTTTTATTGATTGTATTTCTGCCATCGTTAAATGCCTTTATTTCTTAATTCATCTTCCAATAAGGTTTCTATTTCACTTAAAAGCAAAGGCAAAACCTCTTCGGAATACAGCCATAACCGTGAGTAATCAATTAAATCATAATCGTGTGTTAGCATGTGCCTTAATCCAATAATCTGCCGTTTGCCTGTAATATTTAGCTGAGGGTTAATCTTGTCTATTTGAAATATGGCTTCTCCAATAATCTGAAAGCATCTTTCGGCAGTTCTGTAGAAATAATTTTTGCCTAAAAAGTTATTAATGTTAACCGCATCTTTTCGTAACTGAATTATTTCATCGCCCGCTTTTAAAATATCTTCATAATAAACTTTTAAATCACGCCTCGGCATAAATCAATTTCTTTTCATCATTAATTATTTTTTTCAGGTATTTATTCCTGATGTTTTTTTCGGTCAATAAATCAACTTCTCTTTTAAATAATAATGAAAACCGATTTGATAAATCATCCATATTTTCAAAATATGCATAAAGCTCATCATTGCTGTTCAATGATGGATAGTTCTTGAATTCTACCAGCAAATCAACATCGCTTTCAGCATTAAAATCATCCCTCGTTGCACTGCCGAAAACATACAATTCCTTTACATGATATTGTTTGCACAAATCAATGATCTGTTCTTTATTATTTTCTATAACCGGGCTCATAATTTTTATTTTACCATTTCACCAATCAATGTTGCCTGCGTAAAATCGTTCACTTTCACCAAAACGTAATCGCCTTTCTTATAATTATAACTCCCTTTCGGAAAAACAATTACTTTGTTCTGCGAATTCCTGCCCATCCAGTCTGCTTCGCTGCGTTTACTGTTGCCTTCAATCAGCACGTTGAATGTTTTGCCAACATCCTGTTTATTGCTTTGATAGGAAAGCCTGTTCTGCAATTCAACAATTTCCTTCAGCCGGCGCTTTTTCACCTCTTCGGGCACATCATCTTTATAGCGTCTTGCAGCCAGGGTACCCGGCCTTTCAGAATAAAAAAACATATAGCTCATATCGTAAGCGCTGCTTTCCATCATGCTTAAAGTGCCGGCATGGTCTTCTTCCGATTCGGTGCAGAAACCAGCAATAATATCAGAGCTTATACCACAGTCAGGAATTATTTCGCGTATACGGTTCACCTTTGCTGCATACCATTCCCTTGTGTATGTGCGGTTCATCAGTTGCAAAACCCTTGTGCTGCCGCTTTGCAAAGGCAGGTGAATATAATTGCAGATGTTATCGTATCTGGCCATGGTAAGCAGCACTTCATCCGTTATATCTTTTGGGTGCGATGTGCTGAAACGAACACGCAATTCAGGAGAAACCTGCGCTACCATTTCAAGAAGCTTCGCAAAAGTAACAGCTTCTTCTTTCCCGCCTCTGGAGAGGGGATTAAGGGGTGGGGCCCAGTAATAGCTATCTACATTCTGGCCGAGCAATGTAACTTCTTTATACCCGCGGTTAAATAAATCCTGCGCTTCTGCAATGATGGAATGCGCATCGCGGCTGCGCTCACGGCCGCGGGTAAAAGGCACCACGCAAAAGCTGCACATATTGTTGCAGCCACGCATAATGGAAACAAATGCCGTAACGCCATTACTGTCTAACCTTACAGGGGAAATGTCTGCGTAAGTCTCTTCGCGGCTAAGCAAAACGTTTACTGATTTCTGGCCGGTTTCTGCTTCTTCAATCAATACCGGCAGCGTTCTGTAAGCATCGGGGCCAACAACAATATCCACGAGTTTTTCCTCTTCCAGGAATTTTGACTTCAGCCTTTCTGCCATACAACCCAGCACACCTACCAGCAAACCGGGTTTGGCTTCTTTTATCTTTCTGAATTCAGTCAGGCGCTTGCGCACGGTTTGTTCCGCTTTTTCGCGGATGGAACAGGTATTGAGCAAAACCAGATCGGCTTCTTCATAATTCCTGGTGGCGCCAAAACCTCCGCTTTGTAAAATGGAAGCCACAATTTCGCTGTCGCTGAAATTCATCTGGCAGCCATAGCTTTCTATATAAAACTTTTTGCTGTATGTATTTTCATCGTTGGCAAAAGGTGCAAAAGCTTCACCCTGCCTTGCTTCGTCATGAACTTTATTTGCCGCCAGTGCCTGCATCTATAAAAAATTAGCTTGCAAAGATATTGATTTAAGACAGAATGGCAGCAACAGAAGGTTAAAGGTTTGGGCAGGAAGGTTTAAGGGGTAAAGCGCAGGGTGTAAGCCAGTTAACCTGTTATTTCAGTTTCATTTGTGCGAAGTACGGATGCTCAGGGTTTACAATCAATTCCTGACGTTGCGGGTGAATTAGTACGTCCATATCTTCCAAAGGAATGGCGCCAAGCAAAGGTTCGCTGTTGCCCGGTAAAACCATGGCGCGGCAGGTCGTTTTCCTGTTTTTAAATCTCAGCTCAACATTTTTTACCACATCACATTCCACAATCCTTCCATCAGAAGTTTCTGCTTTTCTCTTTTCATCAACAGGAAATTGCAACTGCTCCTGAATATTTTCATTAATACAAAGCATGAATGCACCTGAATCAACAAGAGCAGTTACATACATTCTTCTTACTTCTTCTTCACCAATAATATTTCTTTCGGCAAGACCAAGATCAATACCATTAATTAATTCTATTTCTGCATAAACAAGTTCCATAGAAATTAAAGTTAAGGATTTAAAAAGAGCGGAAGACGGGACTCGAACCCGCCACCTTTAGTTTGGGAAACTAATACTCTACCGGATGAGCTACTTCCGCTTAAAGAAACAAATTCAAATACATTAAAGAGCTTGCAATCATGGGGACTCATAGCCCCTTTCCTTAGGAGAGGGGTTGGGGTGAGGCCCTAATTTTTGTTTTAAGCCAGCTATCTTTTACCGGGATAATCCAGTTTTCTTCCAGGTCTTTCTTTGTGGCCACAACATTATTAAAAAATAATGTATCAGGTGTAATAAAATTATTTTCCAGCGCATAATTAAATTGCTGGCGCGGAATAACCTGCACTTTGTCCTTCACCACAAAAGCCAGGTTTTGCCAGTTGAACATCTCCACGCCAAACTGCTTTTCTATCTGCTGAATAATGCGTACCACGCTATCAATGCTGCACCCGCTCACACCGGTTGCCGTTTCATCAGCCATTAAAATTATAAACTGCCCGAAAAACAAATTCGCATAGCCTTTTACCGGCACGCCATGCGCTTTCCAATTGGCCGCCAGGCCGTTCAATATATCTTCAATCTGCAGGGCTTCGCTTACCGTAAATAAGCGGCTTGCCTGGTAAACCCACACCCTTGATCTGTCATTAAAACCGGCAGGCAACAGATGGTTGTACTCAAAATTCATAGTGCAAAATTAGCATTCATTCATACATGTATTACCATTTGGGCGCATTTCAAATTTTCGCTTTCAGGCGGCTGCTTTGGAAAAGTCCTTTTTGGTGAGCTCAACAATTTTTGACCACTGATTATTCTTTTTTGTAACCCTTTGGCTAACCCCTTCATTGCTGTTACATTTTGCCTTTTAAATATTTCAAGCTGGCGATATACAGGCTGATGGTCCACATACTTGCTTACTAAAAGATGGGTAAGCAAGTATGGCCCTGCTATAGATTTCTCCAGCGGCATCACAGGCAGCGGCGCTATTACACGCTTTGCGGTTAAACCATCTTCGGATGGTTTAATATATTCAGGGCGGACAATTTGTTTTACATACAGCTCGCCTGGCTGGTATTCCAATACTTCTTTTACTTCTTTGCCTACCTGTTTTAAATCGCTTACATCTTCATTGGGTTGTAATGTGATTACTTCGCGGCGAAGGCTATCGGGCAATGGGTTACGGCCGGGATGCCTGCCCGCCGTGGCGGGTTTTACCACAAGTGTGGTTTGCTTTTTTTCAAACGATTTTATCAGTGTGGTTTTTACCGCAGCATGTTCGGCCAGCTTATCATCCGGAAGCATATCTGCCTGTACAATGTTTTCATTACTGCCTGCTGCTATAAACTTTTCCCCCTTGCTGCCAACGATGATTTTCTTTAGCTCTGCTAATTGCAACTGGAGCGATTGGTTTTGTAATAGCAGTGATTGTTGCTGTGCCAGTAATTGCTGTTGCTCTTCAATTGTCTTTTTCAGGGTGGTGATAACCTGCTGTGACTGCCCGTAAAGTTCTTTGTAATTGATATGTGTAAGGGAAGTTTCGATGTGCGCTTTATAAGCAAACTTTATACCGTAGTTGCCGGCGGTGAAAATCTTTTTCTGTGCCGGATGCTTTTTAATACTACGCCCTGTAAAATATACCCAGGCTGTTGTGCGCTGATGCTGTAATGGCCTGCTTCATTTATGGCGGAAGGCCGTTCAAAGCTGCCGCGCTCCAATCCTTTTTCATATAAAGCAAAGCCATCTGTGTCCCACTGCAGCAATTTTATTTTATTGCCGCACCTGCCAATGAAAATAAATACATCGCCGCTCAGCACATCCTGTTTCATCTCACCCCGCACCAGCCCGCTAAGGCTGTAAGCGCCTCCTTCGCATATCGGCATGCCATTGTAATAAAAGTACCGGCAAGCCGTGCTTAAATACAACATACCAATGCTTTTACGGCAACTGCATTTATATCACCTGAAAAATTAAGCCGCACACCATTGGGATAGGTGATTTCTATTGCTGCACCGGGTCCTATATTAAAAGCGCTTTCCGATAAAAGCTTCACAGCAAATTTGTCGCCCTGTACCGCCGCAGACAATATTTGTTCACTGTTTCCTGCTTATGCGTAGGCGAAAGGTATTTTAGCAGGGTGGTTTTGCCCGCGCTAACGCCGTCAACCGCCCTTTCGGCCATCACATATAAAGAGGTTTCTGTTTCCAGGCAGCCTGTTTTGCCGCAGTCGCAAATCTTATCATTGAGGAAAAGCGGGATGTGGCTGAACTCGCCTGCAAAGCCATTATCGCCCCTGAACAGTTTATTGTTGATGATCATTCCAAGCCCTATGCCCCAGCCAATATTAACGACCATCGCATTTTTGCAGTTGCGCGCCGCGCCCATGCGCAACTCCGCCAGGCCCATAACGCTGGAATCGTTATCAATAAAACCCGGCATCCCGATCCCAATGCCCGCTATTTTAGCGGCGGCAACAGGGGCTTTCTCCATAAAGGCGTTTATGAAATCAACCAGCGTGCCAAGGGCTGCGTCATTGTCTTTCAGGTTCAGCTCGAGGGTTGCTGCCTGGCCAACGATATGCTTATTTGCATCTATCAGGGCAGCCTGGGTTACAT
>NZ_JASGEX010000018.1:0-18534 GCF_047606085.1 Parafilimonas sp. | reverse complement strand
CTTTTAAGCTTAAAAGCAGGTTCCCGCCTGCGCGGGAATGACGGGCAGGAACGAGAATTAATCTTGCCATCTGATAAAGCAAGTACAAATTGCCAATGGTTTACTATAGTAACAATTTTATCACCGCCGCTCAATCAATATCACGTTTGCCACAGGCCTTTCGCCGGTGTGGTCCCATCTGGTTGTATCTGCAGGCAGGTTATCCAGGTCCATGCCCGGCTTATAGGCATCGCTGTGCAGCCATTGGTGATTATCTGAAGGATGATTCACTACGCCGCCGTAAGGATAATTCTTTACCCATAATGTGGTGGAACCGCCGCCATCCAGGTTAATGGCATTATACATTTTAAGCCAGTGCATCAGCAGGCTTAATTCAGCTATGCTCATGCCGGCGGCTTTTTCATTTCTCCCATCCACAGCAATAAGATATAATTTCTTTTTGCGCATAGCCAGTACCGAACGCGGGTTACGCCCAAAAAAACCCGTTTTCAAAGGCCATTCTATTATTTTATTTTTATAAACAAGCAAAGGGCCTGAAACCATTACCTCTTTACCAGGCAGATTGTCTTCCCAGGCGGCAGTGCTGTCCCATTGCACAATATTTACTTTATTGCGGCTGATGGTTATAGCCGCCTGCTGATGAAAAGAACGTTGCCCGTCTTTCACAAGTGTTGCATTTATAGCTTTTCCATTGCTGCGTATATAATCTTCTGAACCACCTTCCTTCATATTAAAGAACGTTCCGTTTATAGCTGCCACCGCATTCCTTTCCTGCGCATATTCATGTGTTGGTTTTAATTGTTTTGCCTCAGAGCCAATGCCTGCATGGTTTTTACGGCTGAGCTTTACCTCAAGTATGCTGATGTTTTGACTGGAATGGAAGAGTGTGCTGTCAAACCAGCACTGCTTTAATATAATGCCGGGCGCTACGTGCACAGCATTCCATTTTGCATTAACCACTGTTGCGGAATCTGTCTGGGCCTTTGCTGATATAACATGGCAGGCACAAACAGCCAGTACGATGGCAGCTTTAGTGAGGGAATAAAACCTGTGTTGTTGTTTTCCTCGCATTGAATAGGAGTTTCAAATTGATGTTATACTTACTGCTGCAAACATCAGCATATTCAGGTAAATGAAAAAGCCTGCAGCTAATCTTATGTAAGTTTTTAGGCAATAATCCAAGCGTTTTAGTATTGCGGATAAAGGGATTTTTTTTAATGATTTGACTGCAGCCGGGCGCATACAATCAACTTCAATAGCAACCTGCGGCAGGAAACATCAGCAGGCAAAATTTCTTTATTGTATTTTCAAATAAATTTCTAATTTAAGCTGCTGAATGATGCGGTGTATGAAATGGTTAATAAAAGCAGGGAGTAAGTTTGAATGAATAAAGCAGGTTAATTATTCCTGCAAAATTTATTTTAATTGAAACGAATCACCTTCCGTATAAATACTCATCTGCACATCTTCAAACTTTATAAAACCATCTTTTGTTACGTGCAAGTTTTGTGGGTGAGCAAACACAATCACCTGACTGGCCCCAACTACTTTTGCGTTATTACCATGCACAATAACAGCAGTGCCTTCATCAATACCAATGCAAGGCAGCGATGGATATGCTGCAATGGCTGTAAGCAGGCGGTTATACCGGCTGCGTACTATAAAATGCATATCAATAATGGCAGAATCAAGCAGGCTTAATCCTTCCTTAATTTCAATATTATTATTCCATAGTTTGGGAAAGGTTGATTCATACGCAGTATCGCCCAGCAATTGATTGCCGGTTATCATATAGTGTGCCATCATAGCAGCGCCTGCGCTTGTACCGGCAATGGTGGCGCCATTTGTATAGGCGGTTTGTATGGCTGACTGAATGGGTGTATGCAAAACAATATCCATAAAGCGGCTTTGGTCGCCGCCGCCGAGATAAATAAGTTTGGCGTTTTTTACCGAATCAAGCCAGGCTGTTTTATTAATATCATTCTTTGTAAAGTTGAAATTGATAACCTTGTTATGGCAAACCTCCGCGAATGATTCTTTAATATAGAAATAACCAGTATCGGGTTCAGTTGTAGCCATAGGCAGGAAAGCAATATAATCATCCGTTCTTAACTGCGCTGTTGCCACCAGTTGCTGCATTAATGTTTTTGATTTGTGGCCGCCTCCAATAATAAAAAGATTTCCCTGCTGGCTAAAAACAGGTAAGCACAGCATTAATGCTGTGCTTACGGTTATGAATTTGTGTTTCATACAATTAATATCCTTCATTTTGGGTAAGGTTTGAATTTGCATAAATTTCCCTTTGCGGAATAGGATAAATTAATTTGGGCGAATTCCAGGGCAATATTCCCACATTCTTTTCCAGCCTTTTTTCATCATGTAAGGTAAATCCTTCAAACGATAATTCGAGCGCACGTTCCAGCAGTATCTTGTCTAACGTTAACTGTGCTGCCCTGTAATCTTCAAGATTGGCTCTTTCCCTTACTGTATTTATATCGTCCACAGGTTTTGCGCCCACTGCGCTTCCCAAACGAAAGTTGCATTCGGCGCGGGTTAAATACAGTTCCGCCAAACGTATAAGGCGCACATTGCCATAATAATTTTCAAACTTAAGGGTGTATTCACCATCATATAAATTCTGCCTGTCGTCATCGGCTTCATATAAATCAAAGAACGAGTCTTCTATCTGAATATCGCCGCGCTGGTTTTCAGAATAATAGGTATTGAATTCATTTACGCCCGATGTAGCAGTTACCTGCATGGCAAAAATATCTTCCGTTGTATTAGGTATATATGCCGGCGGGTCTGCTGAAGGGAATGCAGCGGCATACGTTGACGTTAGCTGGTAGCCATTATCTTCAGCGAGCGTAATGGCATTGTTTTCTGCCAGCAATGCATTGGCATAATCCTGCTGCTGCAAATACACCCTTGCCAGCATGGCATACGCTGCAATATTGGTGGCATAGATATACGTGTTATCCGACTCTGTGCATTTTTCTGTGGCGTCGGTTAAATCGCTTATGGCCTGGGCATATACTTCGGCAACTGTATTTCTTTTAACCTTGCTTGAATCTGAAATTAATGTGGTAGGCGTAAGCACCAGCGGCACGCCTTCATTGTCGTCGGGATCGCCATCGTTCCAGGCTTTGGCATACATTCTCACCAGGTCGAAATACACACTGCCCCTTATAAATTTAGCTTCGCCTTCCACGCGGTCTTTTTCCGCATCCGTTACAAGGTCAAGATGTGCCAGCACATTGTTTACATCGTTAATGGCTTTATAGCCTGCCAGCCAGGTATCGGCAACAAAAGCGTTATTTACAAGAATTAATTTGTTATGTATCTGGGTAAATTGTTCAAACGTGCCGCTCCAGCTTAGCTGGCCTGAATCGCCTAAGAGATCAGCGCCCACAAAGAGCTGGCCGCCGTAAAAATCGCCATCCCCCAAATCATCATACGAGCCTTTCAAAGCGCCAATAACATCATCGCTTGTGTTAAACACATCATCCACATCAATGCTTGAGGTTGGCTTTGTATCTAATTGTTTATTGCAACTGCAAAAAATGAACAGCGCCAGTGCAATAAGTGTATTCAATATTTTATTTTTCATTTGTGTAATAATTTAAAGCGGAAGAATTTAGAGACCAATGTTGAAGCCTATGGTTACGGTTTTTAGCTGCGGCGCAGAATAAAAATCGTACCCTTTATTAATGTTGTCGCTATAGAAGTCTGCTGTAACCTCCGGGTCCCAGCCTGTGTATTTTGTGAAAGTGAATAAATTTTCGGCCCTCAGGAAAATATGCAAATGATCCATTTTCCACCTGTCCAGTAAATTTTTGGGAAGGTTATAGCCAAGCGATACTGCTTTTACCCGCATATAAGAACCGCCTGAGATATACCTGCTTGATGCAGAAGTCCCGTTTGCATAAAACAGCCTTGCTTCAGGCACCATCGTAATGTCGCCCGGTTCTTTCCAGGCTTTCAACTGGTCTGTGGTTTGGTTATCAAAACCATTGCTGCCGCTTGCCGACATAAACTCGCCGCCGCCGTTGTATATCTGGTTGCCATATACGCCCTGCAGCAGCACATCAAAATCAAAACCTTTATATGTAATGGCATTATCCAGCCCGTAAATAAAATCAGGGTTGGGATTGCCTATAACCACATCAGACGCTTCATTATAATCGTTAGTGGTTGAGCGGTCCCTGGTGCCATCTGTTTTAAGGGTGTTCAGGTAATACAGGGCATCGCCGTTTTCGGGATCGGCGCCTGCAAATTCCCTTGCATAAAACACGCCCAGCGGCTGGCCTTCGATGGCTTTGTTTACATTTGAGCCTAAAACCTGCCCGCCGAGATTGGTAACTTTATTGGTATTCCTGCTGAAATTAAAACTACTTGTCCACCTGAAATTTTTAGAAGCAATATTGGTTGAATTGATGGTTATTTCAAACCCTTTATTATTCAGGTTGCCCACGTTCTGGAGCTGCGATTCAAAGCCCGAAGTGCCCGGCACCTGCACATCCAATAAAAGGTCTTTTGTTTTTCTTGTATAATAGGCTATCTCAAAATCGAGCCTGCTGTTTAAAATGCTGAATTCAATGCCAAGGTCGGTTCCAAGTGTTGTTTCCCATTTAAGGTTTGGGTTAGGCAATTGCGAAGGCACCTGGCCGGCCTGCCCGCCATAAGCGGCGTAGGTATATAAACCCCTTGAAGCAAAATCAGGGATTTCATTATTGCCTGTTAAGCCATAACTGGCTTTTAATTTCAGGTAGTTGATAAATTTATTATCCCTGAGAAAATTTTCTTCGCTCATAACCCATCCTGCAGAAGCAGCAGGAAAAGAACCATACCTGTTGTTTTTTCCAAAGCGGGAAGACCCGTCAATCCTTTCACTTAATGCCACCAGGTATTTATTGTTGAACTTATAATTTAAACGGGCGAAATAAGACACCAGCGTGGCTTTGGTGGAAGAAGAGCTGGCGCCTGTTTTTGATGCGCCTGCATTTAATTTTTTATAAGCATCGCTGGGAAATTCTTCTGCGTCTGCTTCGCTGAAATCATAGCTTTCATCTTCATAGCTCATGCCCAATGTTGCATCCAGGTCATGCGTTTCTGCAAAGGTTTTTTTATAGGTAAAATAATTATTGGTTGTGTAGTGCAGCGATTGTGTGGTGGCATAAGAGCCTGCGCCATCCGGCACGCCAATATCACGCGCTGTTAGCCTTCCCCAGTAGCTGTCTTCCGTTTGGTTTAACTGGTCCATGCCAAATTCACTCCTGAAACTGAGCGCAGGCGTAATTGTCGCATTGGCATACACATTGCCAAACGTTCTGTTTACCAGCGTATGGTAGTAAGCATTTTCGTAAGCCAGCAGCGGGTTAAAATATACCGGGTAATTTGTATTGGGAGCGCCCGTTGAAAGATCAAGTGCGCCGCTGATTAAACCTGTCCTCGGGTCAATAACCGGTGTAATGGGCGACAGTGCCACGATCTGCAGCGGTGTGGAGAATTGGTCATCATCAGAAAGCCGGTAGTTTTTAGACCTTGCAAAGTTTATATTCATGCCCACATTCAGCCAGCTTCGTACCTGCTGATCTACGTTTAACCTTGCACTGTAGCGCTTAAACTGGTTGCCAATAAGAATGCCTTTCTGATCTAAGTACTGGCCCGAAAGAAACACTTTGGTTTTATCAGTGCCGCCCGAAACATTTATATCATATTGCGATATAGGCGCTCTTTGAAATGCTTCATCCTGCCAGTTGGTATTTACTTTAGCTGTTTCCCAGTCATCCGTTCCGGCAGCGTACCTTGTAAAACGGCTGTGCACATAATCAAGCTCATCTTCCAGGGCCGTTTCATAATCCGGTTCATATCCATAAATCACATCCTGCGTTGCAGCGCCTGCTGCTGCCTGCTCAAAATATGCCACCCATTGTTCAGCATTTAAAAAATCCCTTTTCCCTGTGGGGTTTTGCAGGCCGGTAAAATAATTAAATTCAATTTTTGAGGTGCCTGCTTTCCCTTTTTTTGTGGTGATGAGCACCACGCCGTTTGAGCCCCTGGAGCCATAGATAGCGGCGGCAGATGCATCTTTCAGAATTTCTATTGAAGCAATATCATTCATGTTCAAATCGGCCAGTGAACTGGTGGAAGAACCGTTGCTGGAAAGATCGGCCGAAGTAACCGGGATACCGTCAACCACATATAACGGCTGGTTGCCTGCAGTAACGGAAGAACCGCCGCGAATGGTTACATTGATGGCCTGCCCCAGCTTGCCATTTTGCTGTTGTACAAATACGCCCGCAGCACGGCCCTGCATGGCAGTTTCAAAACTGGTTACGGGCGTATTGGTAATATTTTTGGCATTTACCTGGGCAACAGAGCCGGTAATATCTTTTTTAAGGGTGGTGCCATAACCTACCACAACCACATCGTTCAGCGCTTTGGAAGTGGGTGTGAGCGCTATGTTTAAAGCGCCGGATGATGATAGGGGTACTTCTTTTTCTGCATAGCCAACTGAGGAAACCACAAGTGGTTTGGATGCAGATGATATTGCTATGGTAAAGTTGCCTTCCGCATCTGTAATAACGCCTTTATTCTGCCCTTTAATTACGACGGATGCGCCCGGGATCGGGGCATTTGTTTCTGCATCGGTAACCTTGCCTGAAACAGTGTTTTGCGAAAAGGCTGTAATGGAAAAAAACAATAAACTGCACAAAAGGTAAAATTTCTGCATGGAATTTATTTTTAGTTAGTGTAAAAACTTAGTTCTGTTAGCAAGCCCGCTTACATTATTTTTTCAGAGGTAGCTGCCTGCAACAAGCATACCCGGCTGTAGTAATCATGTCTCCAAAGGTTTCAGGTAAAAAAAACACTTCGTATGTATGATGCCGGCATAAAACTGGTTGGACTATTTTAAAATACAGGCAGGTTCTCTCTAAGCCTGTGCACGGTAGTTTGTTTTATCCGGGCAATCCAATAATTTTTCTTACTGTTATCTTACATTAGAAAGCAATTGAAAACTATTTGCTGCTTTGTGTAAAAGAAAAACCAATAAGTTCCGGTTGTGTTATGGTTTGCTGGTTTCCTGTATCCATATTTTTTATTACACAATTGCCTGCTTCCAGTTCTTTGCTGCCGATTATTATTATGTATGGAATCTTATTGCGTTCAGCATACTTGAACTGTTTATCAAATTTAGCGGCTTCGTGATATATTTCTGCCTTTATTTTATTACTCCTTAATTGTTGAAGCAGCATGTATGCTACCTGACTTTCCGCTTCGCCCAGGTTAAAAAATAAAACCTGCGTAGATGTTTGCAATGATGCAGGAAATAGCTGCAATTCTTCCATCACATCATATATCCTGTCCACGCCGAAGCTTATACCCACGCCTGGCAGGTTAGGCACATCAAATAAGCCGGTAAGATCATCGTACCTGCCGCCGCCGCCAATGCTGCCCATCTGTACATTATGGGCCTTGATTTCAAGAATGGTGCCTGTATAATAATTCAGGCCACGGGCCAATGTAAAATCTATAGAAAGGTTTGTGTTGTTTTGATTGCGCATCATTAAAAATTCCAGTTCGGCTATGCCTTCTTTCCCTGTTTCAATTTCGCTTATTAAAGATTTGATGCTGTTTAATCTGGATTCATTATCGCCATCAATTGAGATGTATTGTTCAATCAGTTCAATCTGTAAATGCTGCAGGCCTCTTTCTGCAAGCTCCGCTTTTACCTTATCCCAGCCTATCTTATCCAGCTTGTCAATAGGTACCGTTATATCGGTTATCCTGTCGCTGCCGCCGCACAGTTCTGCCAGCGCAGAAAGAATTTTCCTGTTATTGATCTTTATTTCAACATCAATATTCAGTTGTTTAAAAACATCTGTATAAATATTGATGAGCTCCACTTCATTTAATAAAGATTTGCTTCCAACCACATCGGCGTCGCACTGGTAAAATTCACGGTACCGGCCTTTTTGCGGGCGGTCGGCGCGCCAAACAGGCTGAACCTGGTAACGCTTAAACGGGAAATTGAGTTGCCCGTAATTCATGGCAACATAGCGGGCAAAAGGTATGGTAAGATCGTAGCGTAAGGCGCGTTCCGTAATGCCGGCGACATTTTTGCCTTCCAGTACCTTCTCAAAATCGAGCCTTGCCTGTTCGTGTTTTTCTTTCCGCTCCAGGCCATTGTTGAGTATTTTAAAAAGCAGCTTATCGCCTTCTTCACCATACTTGCCCAATAAAGTATCAAGGTTTTCCATAGCCGGTGTTTCCAGCGGCTGAAACCCATATAATTCAAAAACGTTTTTTATGGTATTGAAAATATAATTGCGTTTGCGTATGGCGGCTGCGTTAAAGTCCCTGGTTCCCTGCGGTAATGATGGTTTCATGCCTCTGGCTCCCTAAAGAGAGAATTATTTGTGAATAAATATTATACAAGCCTTTCGCCCTTTAAGGCCGGGGCATACTTTTCAATAATGGCATCACATGCCTTGTCAATCATGGCATATACTTCGTGATAGTTTTGTTCTGTTCCATACCATGGGTCAGGCACATCTATATTTTTTCCCGGGTGTATTTCATTCATCAGTAAATCTGCTTTTGAAGGGTTCCATACATCGCGGCTTATGCGTTTTATATCGTTATAAATATCT
Organism: Parafilimonas sp.; assembly: GCF_047606085.1. Lineage (GTDB taxonomy): Bacteria > Bacteroidota > Bacteroidia > Chitinophagales > Chitinophagaceae > Parafilimonas. The sequence continues at coordinate 9,877 of NZ_JASGEX010000018.1, read as the reverse complement.
TTGTCCATTGCATAAATCTTATCAAAACGCAGCATATCTTCCTTTACAAATTGCCTGCAGCACTGGTGGCTTATATCCACGCCATTCAGTTTCGCCACTTTTTGCGAAAGCCTGTGCGGCGGTTCGCCCACGTGATAATTCGCCGTGCCTGCACTATCCACCTGCCAGTTTAAACCGGCTTTGTTTGCTTTGTCCTGCATGATACCTTCGGCCAGCGGGCTTCTGCAAATATTGCCCAGGCATACCATTAAAATCTTCATCCGTTCCTCCGTTTATTAAGGCGCAAATATAGCTAACCAAAACCTGATGGATATTTGTGGAACGTAAGATTGTTGTAATATCGTTTGCCCTGATAATTTCCGGATCAGGACAAATAAATTAAATAACCGTGAGCTTATAAAATGCTTCCGGCTGTAAATATTTAATTGCAAGCTCCTGGAGCTCTAACGCCGTAATTTTTTTTATGGTATGAATGCTTTTATTAAAATAATCTTCGGCAAGGTTATTTATAATATAGGTTTTCCAGCGGGATATAGTTTGAAAAGGCCCGTCCAGATCGCCAAGAATGCTTCCAATCATATAATTGCGCACAAGATGCAGCTCTTCTTTACCCACAGGCTCTTCCCGCAGGCGCTTCATTTCTTTAAATACTTCTTCTGCAGTAGCTTCGCAAACATCGCGGCCTGCTTCGGTTGCAATCATCCATGCGCTTTCATGAATATGATTTTGCAGGTAGCTGTGTATGCCGTAGGTATAGCCTTTGTCTTCCCGTATATTGCTCATGAGCCTTGAGCCAAAATAACCGCCGAGAATATTATTAAGCACCTGCACTTTCATGAAATCGGGGTGGTGCCTGCTGAAAAAATTCCTTGCTATGCGTATGGCGCCCTGAACGCCGTTTTCATCATTAACAATAAAATGTTCTTTTGTTTTTTCAGGGTTATTGTTATAGTTAATAATGCCGGCCTGTTTATTGCAAAGTAAAGCCCCAAAGTTTCTGTTGAGCAACGCTTCAATATTATGAGGCAGGTTGCCTGCAATAAATATGATGCATTTACCATTAATATAGTATTTATCATAAAAGCGGATAAGATTGCTGCGCTCAAGCTTATCATAATCTGTTACAGATGCGTATCTGCCATACGGATGAGAAAACCCAAAAAGAAATTTATCAATAAGCCTGTTGGCAACAAAATCGCATTTTTTAAGGCTTACTTCAAGGCCCTGCTTCTGGTTTTGCTGGTATATGGCAAGTTCCTGTTCGGGAAAAACGCTTTCTGTAAAGAGCTCATTTACCAAAGGCAAAAGTTCAGGCAAATGTTTACTCAGGCTATGGAGTTTTATGGAAGCTGTTTCGTTATAACAATTTCGGTTTAAATAAGCGCCATAAAATTCAAAATGCTCATTTATTTCAAAAGCGGTTTTGTTTTTTGTTCCGTTTTTCAGCAAATAGTTTACACAGGCTGCAGTCATATTCTCCTGCTCATAAGCATTGCCTGCATAAAATACCCATTCTGCAAAAGCCACTTCCTGCTCCGGCGCCCGCAATGCATATACCTGTATCCCGTTATCGAGTGTAAAGCATTCAAGCGGTTTTAAGTGAAGGTTGAAATCGGCTGCATCTATAATATCCGGTTGTACTCTTCTGTTCAGCATAAATTATTTTCAAAGCGGCAAATGTACTTCAATGCCGGTTATAATTTTCTTCTCTTACTTTGTATATATTTTTAAAAGATGGAACCAGGAATAAGGGTGTTTTTTAAACGTTTGGCAACTACCATTGCTATGTTTGTTTTGTGGATGATCATTAATATGGTGGCAGGCATAAAATATAAATATGCTTTGTTTGAAGATGGGTTTACTGCCGGCAATATTGTGTTTTATATATGGGCGCCTGCAAGTTTTGCTGCATTGATTATTTTCTATATAAGGCTTTGGAAAAAACCCATAGAAAACCTGCACGACAACCCCTGATAACAAGGTATAAAAGATGCATTATATCTTTTTGCCCATCCATTTATTGCTTTGTATATACCAGTAAGATGGAATGAATATGGCTATCCAGTACAGCCATTCGCTCATCCAGCCTATGGTTATAGACAGGTTGAAATGCTCAAGCGCTGTATAAACATACAGGCAATACAATACAATGGCAATGATTTCTGTTATCAGGTTTCTCCGGCTGTTGCCTGTGCCGAGAACGGCATTCAGCCATATTGAAGAAACAGATTGCAATACCAGCGCAAAAGAAATTATCCTGGCAACGGGTATGGCAGCGTTAATAAAGCCATCATTCTGCCCGTAAGCGCTTAAAAAAAACCTCGTAAACAGGTTAATAAGAATGGCTATGCCTATTGAAAATATTAACCCGAGTTTTGAGATTTTATATATCAGTTCCTTTACGTGGTTTTCTAATTTCTGGCCGATAATATTGCTTACCATACTGTTTGACGCTGATGCAAACGACCAGGCAAAGCAGCCAAATATGCCAAACAGATTGCGCATGATGTTTGAAATGGCAAGCGCCTGTGTGCCATGATGTTCAATAAGGATATAAAAAAATTCCCAGCTTCCCACGCTTATGGCAGATTGTAAAACGATTGGCGCCGATTGATGCAGGATAAGTTTGATTGAATTGAGATGGAGTTTTTTGTTTTTGAAAAGGTTAATGCTTTTGCCTATTCCTTTAAAATGAATTACCCCAAATATGGTTACAAGCCCTGTAAACTCAGCAATGATGGAAGCATAGGCAGCGCCGTTAAAGCCCAGTTCAGGAAAACCAAAATGCCCGAAAATAAAAGCATAATCAAAGAAAACATTTGCCAGCGTTTCGGCCAGTGCGCCAATTATGAGGTATTTACTTTTATTAATGCTGATGAGCAGGGCATTTCGCAACTGGTAGATATATAAAAATGGCAGCCCCCAAATGCGGATGCGCAAAAAGCCAACAGCCATTTGCATATCCTGTTTGCTGTGCAATGAATATTTTAAAATGAAGGGAGCAATAAACCATGTAATGAATATGCCGGCAATAGCAAATGCCAGTGCAATGCGCACTGCCTGGAAAAATAAAAGGCCTATTTCACCCGCCTTATTTTCACCGGCCCGGCGGCTCATTAAAGCCTGCAATCCATTGCTTAGCCCAAAGCCCATTACGCCGAAAACCAGGTAATACACACCCGTAATGCCTGCTACCGCCAAAGCTTCTTCGCTTAAATGGCCCAGGAAAATATTATTGGTAATGAAATTAATATTGGGGACCAATATGGAAAGGGCAATTGGCAGTGCAATGCGCAGTATTTGTTTATTGGTTATTTCTACGGTGAGTTGCATGGGGGCGCAAAGCTAAGCAAGCGGCAAAGAAAAATGAACAAAAGAGCGCCCTTAACTGCAATATTTGGAAACGGTATGCAAAACTAAAAAACAAAAAAGCCTTAACTCTTTCTAAATCAAATAAGTTAAGGCTTTTGCAAGCTGTAGGGGGAGGGTTCGAACCTCCACGGGGCAGTTAGCCAAAATGCAAAGTTTAGTGGTCAACCCTGGTCGGCCTTACCAAAAGTAACGTCGGCTCTACCTTTTGTTTATCCTGTAATCCCCACCCCCGAGACGAGAGGGCATGTCTGCCAAAAATTTCATCACCCCACAGTATATAAGAACTATCGTATTTGCCATGCAATATTAATACGAAAAACCTGTTGGGTAGAAATTTTTCAAGCTAAAATTTTAAATTATAGAAAATATTCAGAAAATTGCGTTTTTAAATGAATAATATCTAAAATCAGTATTGATATGCCCGGTAAATTAAATCTTGACAAACTGGATTTCCAGATAATCCAGGCTATGATGGACAATGCCAGCATTTCTTATGCCGACCTTGGGAAAAAATTATTTGTTTCAGGCGGCACTATCCACGTGCGCATAAAAAAGCTGCAGGAACTCGGCATAGTACGGGGAACGAAGTTTAATATAGATTTTAAAATCCTTGGATATGATGTTATCGCTTTCATTGGCATATATCTCGAAAAAAGTTCTTTGTACGATGCAGTGGCTACGCAGCTAAAAAAAATCCCGCAAATAGTCCGCCTTAATTATACAACGGGTAATTACAGCATGTTTGCAGAAGTGGTTTGCAAAGACATTAACCAGTTAAAGCTCGTACTGCACGATGAGCTTCAGAAAATAAAAGGTATTGAGCGTACCGATACCATTATATCGCTTGAAGAAAGCTTTTCCAGGAATGTATTGGTGGGAGAAAGCGATGTATAAAACGGGGCCAGACCTTCAAAAGCGTCAGGCTGGCGGCAGATTGGTTAAACCTACCCAACCAATTGCTCGTGGCTGCAATCGTTTTTATGGCAATGATCAGCCTTTCTGCAATCCTTGTAATTTAAAATATGCGCGCTGATAATAAGCGTGGCGGCGGGTATAAGCAACAATAATTCGGCGCCTGCAACAGCTTCCTTCAATATTAAAAGCACCATGCCTGTTAAGAAAATGATTAGCGGCAATGTTTTATGATGATGCTTTTTCCAGCCGTGATACAATGAATAAGACCCGATGAGGCCGGCCAGAATAATCATGCTGTATTCAAAAACCTTATTATGTAAAACTTCAAGCCCAAACAACGGCAGGCTTGTAAAAAATAAGGGCAGAACGGCACAGTGAACAGCACAAACCAGGGATGCAGAAACCCCTAATGTATCAAGGTTTATTTTTCTAAGCGTCTTTATCATTGAAGAGCAAATGTATGCTTTTGCAACAGTGTTGCAAAATTAATTTCGTTAACAAGGGCGCATTTCAAATTTTCGCTTTATACGCGGCACTCCGGTCGGTGAGACACCGACCGGTAGCGGGTTCTACAGGTGGGCGTCACCACCACCTGCGAAAATTTGAAATACACACCGTTAACAATTGTTTGTTTAAGGCTTTTATAACTTTGCATATATGAATAAGAAGGTTGTTGGGTATATTATTTTCTTTGCAGCGCTTACCATCGGGTTTCTGTTTGCTGTTTTTGCCGGTACAGATAAATGGAAAGCCAAATCCCCGGTTATCAGCTTTGTAAAACCTTTTGTTTTCATTAACCAGGATAGTAAACCTTTCACGGAAAAAAATATGGCCGGAAAGGTTTGTGCCGTTAATTTCTTTTTCACTACCTGCAAAGGCGTTTGTCCCATTATGAATAATAACCTTAATAAAGTGTACAGCGATTTTGAAAATGAAAAAGACTTCATGATTGTTTCCCACACCTGCGATCCTGAAACAGATTCTGCAGCGCAATTAAAACATTATGCAGATTCAATGAAGGTTGATACGCGTAAATGGGTTTTTCTTACCGGCAGGAAAGACAGCCTCTACCTTGCAGCCCGCAACAGTTATCTTATAGATGATCCTAATAATAATGTAGGTAATATTAACGATCAGTTTTTACATTCCCAGTTTGTTGCGCTGGTTGATAGATTTGGCAATGTGCGCGGCCAGGTGTATGATGCTTTAAAGCCGGAAGATTTAAAGCTGATGGAAACAAATATCCGGGCCTTATTAAAAGAAACAACGCCGCCGGAAACCACTTCAAACGGCACTTCATTCGCAAATTAACCGATATGAAAGATGAAATAACTGACATATTAAAACACAGCCAGCTTAGCGTTACAGAAAACAGGCTAAAGATTTTGGAGCTGTTTCAAAAAAACGGGAAGGCGCTTTCTCACGGCGATATTGAAAAGCTGAGTGGTAAAAATTTTGACCGTGTAACTATTTACCGCACACTTCAAACCTTTGTTGATAAAGGTATCATCCATACCATACCTACGGCAGACAATTCCATCATGTATGCGCTGTGCAAAGAAACCTGCAGTGAAGGCCATCATCACGATGATCATGTACATTTTTTATGCGAAGAATGTGGTACAACCTACTGTTTGGATAATGTAACCATTCCGGAGGTGAATATTCCCAAAGGTTTTTCCGTACACCAAACAAATATTCTGGTAAACGGTGTTTGTAAAAATTGTAAATAATTTTAAACTATGCGGTAACCGCTTCTTTATTATACTTGTTTCTATACTCAAGCGGCGATAATCCTGTTAGCTTTTTAAAGATGGTTCTGAAAGCTTTCGGATCATTATAACCAACATCATACATCACTTCATTTACATTTTTTCTCCCGCTTTCAAAATGCTTTGTGGCCGCTTCAATCTTTACACGCTGAATATATTCAACCACGGTGTTCGATGTTGCTTTTTTAAACCTGCGTTCCATATTTCTTCTGCCCAGGGCAGACATTTGTGCAAGCTGGTCAACCGTTATTCTTTCTTCAAAATTATTTTCAATAAACTCCTGCGCTTTCTTTATCGGTTCATCATCCTGCGTTTTCCGGCCCTCAAAAATTATAAAGGGCGATTGGCTTATCCTGTCAATATCAATCATAAATTTTTTGGCAATAATCACCGCTGTATGCCGGCCGGCATATTTTTCAATGATATACACCAGCAGGTTTAAAAAAGAAGAGACCATTCGTGCACTGAAAGCGTCAATAGTGAATTTGCGGTGCGGCCGCCATGAAGCTGATCTTTCTGAAATGGTTAACCTGCCTGTATTTGGAGAAATTACCAAAATTGAATTGCTGCATTTTGTTTTATACCATACACAAAGGCATATCCGCCAGTTAAAAAATATACTTAGCTCAATTAGATAGTGCCTGGAGGGAAAACGCCGCTTTTAAAAAAGTACACCTGATTTTTTAAACCGTAATCCTGTGCGTTGGCGTTGGATAACCGGGCCGGAATGAGGCAAAGCCTTCTTTTACTATAACACAATTATTTTCTTTTTCTGTTTGCTGAACCGCCTCATGAATAAGTGAACTTAAAAAGGCCGGCGTTGTTTGAATGCGGGCATTTATTAAAATTGATGATGAGCCTGAATTGTATATTTCATTCAGTGCAGAATCATCTTCTGAAGCTGTATAGCTTATTTTAATTGTATTATCAATCAAAAATTTTAAATGGCCGATAGTCAGTCCTTCTTTCTGAATAGTGTTATAAATTAATTGCGCCAGTTGTATGGCTGTTTGCTGAGCATCGTTAATATCGCTTTCAATTTTTAATTCTGCATCTAACCATGCCAGCATAGCTTCCCCCGCACCATAAATGGAGTAATCAATATCCAGGGAAGATGGAATAAAATGATTCGTTCTGTTTGTTATAACATTTAACCACTGTGTTGTGCTTTCATCACTGGTGCCATTGATATAAATGATTTTTCTGCCTGGATATTGATCCTGTAAAAATCGCTGTACGCTATTCAATGTTTCTTCATTTACCAAATCAATTTTTGAAACAACAATTACACCAGCTTCTTCCAGTTGTTTTGTATAGATGTATTGCACTTCTTTATTAAACAAATTTTTTTTCTCAACAAAAAGCATCTGCAGCAAACGAACATCCGCAAAAGTTGAAACGGTTACCGTTACATCCTTCCGGAACTGCAATAAGGGCTTCATTACGGTTGCAACAATGTCTGTGCACGAACCAACCGATTCGGCAAAAATCACTTCCGGGTTATTGGTTTGAATAAGCGATTGAATATTTTTATCCAGTGCATTATAATTGCAGCAGAAACAGCCGTTAATAACCTGCCGGTTTGGAATAGAATGGCTTTCAAAAAAACCGGTATCAACCAGTTTTATACCCTGGTCGTTGGTAATAACACCAACGCTTAAACCTTGTTCCATTAGTGCTTTACAGGCTGTTTGAATAGCTGTGGTTTTACCGCTGCCCAAAAACCCGCTTATTAAATGTAAGTTCATTTAAATTTTTTTGTGTAATAAATTCTTCGTGAACCTTTGAGTCTTTCAGCCTTCGTGGTTTCAATTGAACCACAAAGTCACGAAGGCACAAAGAAAAGATCATTATTTTGATGATTGAACATCATAACATTCACAATCGTCTTCGCAAATCTTTGCTGTGATTTGCACAGGATAACCTAACGCAATTTCTTCAGGAAGCGCTTCACGCACATCATCAATAATTACATCAAATTCAAAATCATCATCGGCTTCACTGTTTTCTTTAAAAAGATATATTTTCTTTTTATCACCAGCTCCTAACCCTTTTATCTGTTGCTGAAGCGCAGGTAAAATTCCCGCTGAACCATGTAAATAATTTACCGGTGATGCCTGCATTGTATCTTCCAGCATCTCGCCTTTACCATTGCGCATGATATACCGTAAAGCCACGACCCTGTCTTTATCTGCACATAAATTTTCCATTATGCTTTTCTATTGCCTGTAACAGTTTTGTCAATATCAATCTTTCCATACACCACTTTCACAGAAACCTTACCTGCTTTAGAACTCACTGTTCCAAATCCGGTTGCCGTTGAAATGAAAGAAGTGAAGTCGCCAACCTTCGAATCAACATATAACGTTTTATCAACCGCATCATAACGCACACCGGTTAACGCCTGCAACATGCCATAACTGCTCATGGCACGTGCATACCAATGGCCGCATTCATATTCGTTGAAGGGATTGCGTATCCTGCCATCGTAACGGTTGCGGCAAAGTTTTACAATATCCAAACCTTGCTGTACATGGCCCATTTCCATTAAATGTGCAGCCACCTGGTATTCAATGCCCGTCCATACTTCATCGCTGTAAACAAACGGTAATGACAACTTGCCGCCTTTCGGCCATGTACACAATAACAAGCCGCCTTCATCGCCTAATGCATAAGCAGGCCTTTGCGGGTTCGCATGTTCTTTCAACGACGTCTTTAAATTGTATTTATGAACAGCCAGTAAATGACTGCTTACTTTCTTATCCTCAACAAATGCCGGCAAGGCACACATGCTGCCTATCCATGCGCCTAAAATGCCATCACTTAAACAGCCTCTTCCATACTGATATTTCGGGCCTTCTTCTTTTAATATTTCGATGGCTTCAGCAGAATAATCACCACCAAACGACTGTGCTGTTGCAGGGTTTTCCGCTTTCAGGTTTTTATATTCAATATCCTGGAAAAAATATTCACCATCAAACAAATTTGTTTCGAGTTGTACTTTTCCTTTCTTATACAAATCTTCATAACGGCCCACATCTTTATTTAAATGTTTACCCATTAAAATAATGGCAGTTAATGCGCCAAGATAAAAGGATGTGATCATGCCATCAGGCCCCCAGAATTCAATATCATACGTGTTGTGATGCGGTTCTTCAACAACGCCTTTACCTTTCGGGTCCCACGTGGCAATGCAATAATCCAAACTTGTTTTTACAACAGGATAAATCCTGCGCAGCCATTCGTTATCACCGCTTATCCGCCACTCCCTGTACACTTTCATAATGCCGCCCAACTGTCCGTCTGATGCTGCATGAAAATCATGTTTTAAAGGACTGATTGGAAGATTAGCCCTAAAGCCCTGGTGGCCTGCTTTATTCTGGCACTCGCAAAATTCTGTATTGCGCAAAGTTTTTTCCAATGCCGGAAAAAGATGCGGCATGGCCTGCGCATAATTCCATACATGCGTGCAGGAGCCATGGCAACAACCGCCATCATCACCACAACCTTCCCACGCCCAAAGCCTGCCATCATACTGCCGAAGCACCGTTGGCGATTTTAATATAGTAAGATTGGCTGCAACGGCTTCCATTACTTCAGGTGGCAATGCGCTTGCATAAAAGGCTTCAGCAAATAATGCTGATCTTGATTGCAGTTCACTGTAATTCTTTTTCCAGTAATCGGCCACTTCTTCAACGTTGGCAAAACGGCTGCTGTACCAGGGCTTGTAATTGGATGAAAGGCTTTTCTTTCCATTCACTGCTCCTAAATCTTCAGGCGCTGCACAACATCCGCTTTCAGGACTGCAATCTTTTTTT
>NZ_JASGEX010000017.1:0-10852 GCF_047606085.1 Parafilimonas sp. | reverse complement strand
CGTCGGGAGGATGACGTCCCGGTGGTTATGTTTTATGCTTGTCTTGCTTAATGTAAAGCCAGCAACAAAAATAGGTTTGCACTTTTATCAATGATTGCACATTTTTATCCAACGAGGAGTATAATATCTGCCTGTGGGAAACGGGCGCCGGAAAAAGCCCGAAGGGCTGGCAAGTAATCAGCCTTGCGTGAAACGCAATGCAAAATTTATCCGGTGGTAACGTTGGGCCTTCTAATTCAACTGGGGATCAATGGGATAGTTTATTAATTGTTCATAGCCGCCGCCCAATTGTTTCAGGGCTTTTTTCCAGGCTGCATGTACATCCGTATCAAAAACCAGTTCCGGGCTGCCGGAGGTTGCCAGCCAGGTTTTTCCATTCATTTCATTTTGCAGCTGCCCTTCTCCCCAGCCGCTGTAGCCAAGAAATAACCGTATATCGTTTGTGGACAGCTTTCCTTTTTGCAGCATTGCTACCAGTTCATCAAATTCGCCTCCCCAGAAAATATCACCAGCCACTTTTTCACTGCCATTGATCAAACCCGGGCAGCGATGCAGGAAATGAACGGTATCCTGCTGTACGGGGCCGCCGTAATAAACCGGAAAACTGCATCCTTCAAGGTCGTTAATCAGATCGCCTATTACATAATCAAGCCTGCGGTTAAGCACAAAGCCAAAACTGCCTTCCGCTTTGTGCTCGCATAAAAAAATGGTGGTGCGTAAAAAATTGGGGTCTTTTAAAAAAGGGTCAGCTATTAAAATTGTTCCTGGTGCTAATCTTTCCATAATTGAATGTAATTAAAACAGCTAAGCTTTTGCTTTCTGAAAAGGAAAATAATCAGTTAAATTGCTGATAAAGATAATCCGGTATTTTCAGAAGGCTATACTGCAAATTATCTTTGTTAGCAATGAAGCGGGTTTTTCCTATAATAATCGTACTGATTTCCTTATCCCTTATTGGCATAATCATCATTCAGATTAACTGGTTTAAAAACCAGCTGGTCATTCAGCAGGAACGGTTTAACGATAAAGTGGAGAAGGCCGGTACCGATGTGGCCGAAGACCTGAGCAAGAACATTGTGAGCGGGGGAATAAAGCTTGGCGCCAGAAGGCCAGGCTTTCAACTGCTGCCTAATGATTTGCCATTCAGCATTTCCCGCATGCCAACCATATCTGACCGATATACCATTGCCGATATACAGGATAAACTGGTGAAAGCCTTTGGTAAAGAGGGATTGGAGAATTTACACTTTGAATTTGCGGTTACCTCTAATTCCGCAGATTTTCTGATCGAGATGCAAAGCGAGCATTTTGATAAAGAATCAGCCGATTCTTTACATTTCAGGCAATATGTAATTCCCATCAATCCTGAAACAGGCCCAAGCCTGAATGGCCTGCTGCCGTTTGAACATCTTTTTATTGTGGTGCCCCATTTTAAAGTGCAGGTTTGGCAATCGCTTACCTGGATGATTGTTTTTTCTGCTTTATTTACTGTAATAATTATTGCCGCATTTTACATAACGGTAAAAACCATGCTTAGCCAGAAGAAGATGAGCGAAATAAAAAGTGATTTTATTAACAACATGACGCATGAGTTTAAAACGCCGCTGGCCACCATTTCGCTTGCCGTGGATGCTTTAAAAAACGAAAAAGTAATTAACGATAAAACCAAATGGCAGTATTTCAACAATATAATTAAGGATGAAAATAAAAGAATGAACAAGCATGTAGAAACCATACTGCAGGCAGCCTTAATGGAAAAGCAGGAGTTCAGGCTTAACCTTGTTCCGGTGCATATTCATGAAATACTGGCGCAGATTGCTGATAACTATCAATTGCAGCTGCAGGAGAAAAACGGCAGGATAGAATTGCTGCTGAATGCCGCCAACGATACAGTAACCGTAGATGAAGTGCATTTTACCAATATACTTTCCAACCTGGTTGACAATGCCATAAAATACTCTAAGGAAAACCTGCTGATTAAGCTGGTAACGCACAGAACGGCCAAACATTTTATTATACAGGTGCAGGATAACGGCATTGGCATGAGCAAGGAAACCGTGAAAAGGATATTTGAAAAATTTTACCGTGCTCATACGGGCAATCTGCATAACGTGAAAGGTTTTGGCCTGGGAATGAGTTATGTAAAAAGCGTTGCAGACGCCCATAAAGGAAAAATAAAGGTGGAAAGCACGTTAGGAAAAGGAAGCACTTTTACCATAGAGGTGCCGCTTAACCTGGGTGAAGAATAAACGGCTAATTCAAAATGCTTGTTTCCTTTTCTGTTTTAATTTTTTCTTCAAGCCTGATGGCATTCCAGCCGCCAAGCACATTGTAGAGATTATGAATGCCCTGCCTTTTTAATAAGGAGGCTGCTATAACGCTCCTGTAGCCGCCGGTGCAATGTACATACAGGTTCTGGTCATCTTCCATATCGGCCATGCTTGCCGGATCGGTAAGGTTGCCAAGGGGAATGTTAACCGCATTCTTTATATGCCCGTCAGCAAATTCTGTTTCCCTTCTTACATCTATCACCACCAGCTTTTCATCGAAAGGAATATCCATTGCCAGTTCACCGGCCTCTAGATTAATAACCATATCTATTTTTTCACCGGCTTTTTTCCAGGTTTCAAAACCGCCCCGGAGATAGCCGGCAAACCTGCTGAAGCCAACGCGGGCAAGCCGCACGGCACTTTCTTTTTCTTTGCCTTCTTCTGTAATTAACAGCAGTGTTTTATCGAAAGGCAAAAGGCTGCCGGCCCATTCTGCAAAACGCCCGTCCAGGCCAATAAATACCGATCCGGGCACAAAGCCTTCGGTAAATTGAGCCGCCGGCCGGGTATCGAGCAGTATTATATCGTCGTTATTCGTGACGCTTTTTACTTCGGTTACGCTTAGTGGTTTTAATGCTTTTTCAAGTACCGTATCCATGCTTTCATATCCTTCCCTGTTTATTTTGGCATTGATGGGAAAATATTGTGGCGGTGCGGTAAGGCCTTCCGTTACAGCTTTTATAAAATCTTCCCTGTTGCCGGCCTGCAAAGCATAATTGTTTTGTTTTTCATGGCCAATGGTGCTGCATGTTTGCGGGCCCAGGTTTTTTCCGCAACTGCTTCCGGCGCCATGGGCAGGGTATATAATTACCTCATCTGCCAGCGGCATAATTTTTTGCTGCAGGCTGTTGTACATAATGCCTGCCAGGTCTTCTGCCGTAAGGTTTTCCTCCTTTTGGGCAAGATCGGGACGGCCCACATCGCCTACAAACAGGGTATCGCCGGTAAAGATTGCGTAGTCTGTATGGTTTTCGTCTTTTAAAAGGTAGCAGGTGCTTTCCAGCGTATGACCGGGCGTATGCAATGCTTCTATGCTTATTTTGCCAAGCACAAACTTTTCTCCGTCTTTTGCTATATGAACGGGCAGAGTTGTTTTCGTATTCGGGCCGTAAATAACAGGAGCGCCGGTAGCCTTGCTTAAATCTATGTGGCCGCTTACAAAATCTGCGTGAAAATGTGTTTCGAAAATATATTTTATAACCGCATTCCGCTGCCTGGCCAGGGCAATATAATCTTCAATATCTCTTAACGGGTCTATTATGGCCGCTTCGCCTTCGCTTTCTATATAATATGCCGCTTCGCTCAGGCAACTTGTGTATAATTGTTCAATATACATAAGAATAGTTTGAGCAAAGGTACAACCACATTAAAACAATGTACTTAAGTTTAACTTACCAGTTGCTCAATGAAATGGTTTATTTCTTTCAGGCGTTTGTAATTAAGCGAATAAAAAATAAACTTTCCTTCCCGTTGGGTTATTACGATCCCGGCCCTGCGCAGTATGGCCAGGTGCTGGGATACAACTGATTGCTCAAGCCGGAGGTTGACATAAATCTCTGTAACGGTTATTTTCTGATGCTCATCAATCAGCTTAATCAATAGCTGCCTTAATTTATGGTTTAGAGCGCGTAAAATGATGGCTGCTTTTTTTAATCTCAGGAAATCCAGCCGCAGGTCTTCGCCCGTGGCTTTATCATTGATTATAAGAAATTGAGGTGTAACATTCATAAATAGGTTGTTTACAAATATTTATTACGATAATATGGATATATAAAAATTATGCCTGTTTCTGTATAAGTGCATTATTTTTTAAAATAAACAGGCTTAAGATAAAAAGGCTCGCTATAAGCCACGCTTGAAAATACCTGGTTTATACAGGCATTGTTAGCCAAAATTATCAAGGGTTTTGAAATGATAAGGGGGTTTACATAGATAATTTTCCTGTAATCTGTTATTTTTTCAAACTTATGGCTTCCATTTCCGCCCAGTACTAAAGAGCGCTCTTTTTTTATTTCTTCGCCAAGAAAATTTTCTCCTGCTATTTCAGACGAATATGGTTTTACCAGGGTAAGCGCTGAGTTATATAACGCTGTAAAAACTTCCTGGCGGCGGGCGTCAATCATAGGGCAATAGAGAATGTTTTCATCAGCTACCGTTGCCTGGAGTTTTAGCGCCAGCCCCATTACATCAAGCGTATTAAGCAAAATAAGCGGCTTTTGCAGCGCATAGCACAGCGCTTTGGCAGAAGATAAACCCACCCTTAACCCGGTATAACTGCCGGGGCCGTTCAGTACCGAAACCGCATCCACATCTGACAAGGGCATGCCTGCCTCTTCCAAAACTGATTTAATTGCGGGCTCTAAAAATGAAGCATGGCCTTTGGGAGAGGCATTTTGCAGTTCGTACAAAATATCTGTTCCAGAGCTTAGCATAACAGAAGCTGTGTCAAAAGCGGTATTAATATGGAGAATTAAAGCCAAAATGCGTAATTGAATTTATTGAGAATGTATGTTCCTGCTGCTTTCCTATTACAGGCCGGTTTTAATTTCAAAAAACAAAAATACTATGCAGGTAACGGAGATGCGGAAGAATATGTTTAATAAGATGTTCACAATTACATTTGCCTCAATTTAAAAGCATAATATGTCGAAACAAATTGTACAAACGGAAAAAGCGCCGGCGCCCATAGGGCCCTACAGCCAGGCGGTAAAGGCCGGCGGGTTTTTATTTGCAAGCGGCCAGATAGCTATAAACCCGGAGACAAACGAATTGGTAACAGGCAGCCTTGCCGAAGAAACCAGGCAGGTTTTAAAAAATATTGACGCCATTTTAAAGGAGGCCAACCTTAGTTTTCAGCATGTGGTTAAAACAAGTATTTTTTTAAGCGACATGAGCCTGTTTGCCGAAGTGAATGAACTGTATGCCGGCTGTTTTAATGGCGATTTCCCTGCCCGGGAAACGGTTGCTGTAAAAACTTTGCCTAAAAACGTTAATGTGGAAATAAGCATTACCGCCGTTATACAGTTATAATTTTACCGATGCCTTAAAATTTGTTTTAAAAGAAGCGCTTTCGCCCGGTTGTAGTATTTTCAATCCCATTTTATTGTTAAAGGCATCCGGTGCCGCGCTTAAGTTTTCTATGGCAATGCTGTTGCGGTGCGGTGGTATGTACAATTGCAGGTAAGGATATGATTTTTCAGGCAGAATGGTTAGTTCCAGCCCTGTGGCGCTGTTACGCAGGGTGCAGGCAGGCTTATCGTTGTCGTTTAGCAGGAAGCAGTTGTCGAGGGCGGTGGTTGCAATTAATTCCGGTTGCTGAAATTTATCGTAGGCCACAATTTTGCCTGTGGGGAGAAGCCCGCTGTTGAACTCAATCATTTTATTGCTGTTTATTTCCATCAGCAGATCATCTGCCTTGCAGCCGGGCGTGAAGTAAGGATGCCATCCATCGCAAACCGGCATGGCAATACCGGCATTATTTTGAATGATCGTTTCAACGGATAGGGTATTGTTGCTTTCCAACCTGTAAATAACAATGCAGGAATAGGCAAAAGGAAATCCTTCTCCTGCTTTGGCATAATCATATTGCAGCGTTGCAATAGCCGCATTGTGGGTGACGCCGGAATCTGTTACCGTAAAAACGGCATCAAACAGCAAACCATGAATAGCTTCATTGCCCAAACAAAATTTATTAATGGTATATTCCCGGTTATTAAAGCTGTATTGGCTGTTAGCCAGGCGACAAACAAAAGGGCTGAGCCTGGCGCTTTTAAAGCCATCTGTAATATGGGCCTGTGCATCGGCCGGCGAAGCAAAGCCATCAATTACATTAATTGAATTTACAGTAAAGCTGTTGAGCAAAGCGCCGAACGCATATATATCGGCGCTGGTTTTTTCTGCACTGTTCGTTAAGCGGATAATGGAGAACCCGCCATCCTTATTTATCTCAACCTGGAATGCCATTCTTTATGCTGTTTGTTTTAACCGGCGTAAAAATGCCAAAGTAACAACGCGGCAGCTTATCAGCAAAAAGATAAAGGGGGCGAAATGCAGAATTAGCAATACATCCAGCTTTTCGGGCAAATTTCCCTGGAATATTCCAAGGAAAACGCAAGGTGACGTATAAAATTTTGCGCAGGAGAAACGGCTTATTCCTTTTGGATTATATGTTTATTACGCTATTGCTGCCGCCAAAAATGTTCTGGTTTTCGCCATCGGCTTCAGGCTCATTTAGCCAAATGTAATCGTTTACGCGGTATTTAAATTCGTGGTAGCTGTTTTTAGGAAGCGTAACATCACAGGTAAAGCTGCCGTCTTTTTTCCTGCTCATTACAACCGAATTTTGCCAATCGCCATTCAAACCTAATATTTCAACCGTTTCTGCATTATCGAAACTTACCGTGAATTTTACTTTTGAGTAATCTTTTGTTTTGTAATAGGTTTTTTGTACCATGTTGAAATGTTTTTTTGATTTAGTGTTAATAATGCTGCAAAGAAAAAGTAACCCAAATTAAAATATGCATTTTATGCACGGCTGTTGATAAAAACCTTTGCCCGTTTAAATTTGATTACAGGCGTTTTATTTTAATATTCCTGAAGCAAATGCCGCTTGACTCCACATTGCTGTGCGATGACTGAAGCCCGATATGCCCGGTATCGGAAGCGCCGTAGCCGGGCGCATCTTTCCATTTGCCTGTTGTTTTTTCTTTTTTCCATTCATCGTTCCACAATGTATAAGACACCACTTCCCTGCCGTTTAGCCAATGTTCTACCTTCCCGTTTTTTACAATAATTTTTGTGGTATTCCATTCGCCGGGTTTATTCGCTGCCTTAATTGAAGGCGGCTGCATGGCATAATTGGCGCCGGTTTTTTGCCATTCTTCTATTTTTTCGGGAAAGCCGTCATCGTCTATCAACTGGTATTCAGGCCCGCTTAAAAAGGTTTGGTCATAGTCTTCCGTTACCAGGTATAAAATGCCGCTGTTGCCTTCGGGGGAAATTTTCCAGTCAATGCTAAGCTCAAAATTTTTGTACGTGCTGTCTGTTATCAGGTCGGCATTACCGCTGCCCGAAGTAAAACTGCAAAGCTTGCCATCATCTGCCTTCCAGCCTCCGGGCTTATTTTTAAAAGTTCGCCACCCATGTAAAGTTTTGCCGTCAAAAAGCAGTTGCCAGCCTTCGGCCTTTTCCTGCGGGGTTAGTTCATTATTGATCGCAGTATCTTTTTGTACAAAGCCGTTATTTGCTTTAAGCTGCGTAAAAAATAAACCTGAAAAAAAGTAAATGGCTATTAACCTGAATGTTTTCATGTTTAAACAGTATTGCGTAATTTAAATAATATAACAGAGATGACAGGGCTTAAAAATAGCGATATTTAATTTTCCTATACCATAAACCTGCATAAGATCTGTAAGCAAAAACTGCTGAAAACGGATTGCGAGCGAATCCCGGCTGCAAATCACATCGGTTATTTCGTGTTTTACAGCCCCAGCTTTTCTATTGCAGACTGGGCAGCCAGCTGGCTGGCATCTTTTTTATTATAGCCTTTTCCCTGGCAGAGAATATTGCCATCCAGCACTACCGCCATGGTAAAAACACGCCTGTTGCCCTCCAGTTTTTCATGTATGGTTTCAAATTCAAGCTTTTTGCCGTTTTTGCTTGCCCAGCCAATCAGTTTATTTTTAAGGTTGATGTCTATTTGTTCAAGGTCTTCAACAAAGATGTATGGCAGTATGATCTGGCGGATGATCCAGCGCTGGGCTTTTTTATAGCCTTTGTCTAAATACACGGCGCCCACAAGCGCTTCAAGCGTATTGCCAAAAATCTGGCTTCCTTTAAGAAAATTGTCGAATTTGTTATAAAAGGTAAGTCTTTTTACGCCCATTTTAAGCGCAATATCATTCAGTTGCTGCCTGTTTACCATTTTGCTTCTCATTTCTGTGAGAAAGCCTTCGCCTTTGTATGGATAACGTTTAAAGAGATAATCGGCAATAACAGCGCTTAAAACGGCATCGCCTAAAAACTCAAGCCGCTCGTTGTTTTCTTCAGCGCTTTCTTTAACGGATCGGTGGCTTAATGCTGTATAATACAATGAGTAATTACCGGGCTTTATGCCAAGCACGTTTTGAAGCTGCTTTTCAAAGCGGCTTTTTTTGCCTGATTTAAACAATCGTAGTATCAAATAGTGGTAGCTTACGGTACATATTCTTTAAAAACAACACAGGCATTGTGCCCGCCAAAGCCAAAATTATTACTCAAAGCAGCTTTTATTCTCCTGCTTTGCGGCTTGTTAAAGGTAAAATTTATATCAGCATCAAACTCGGGGTCATCCGTAAAATGATTTATGGTTGGCGGAACTATACCCTCGTTTATACTTTTAATGCAGGCAATGGCTTCAATAGCGCCGGCGGCGCCAAGACAATGGCCTGTCATAGATTTTGTGGAGCTGATATTAAGGTTTTTGATATTTTCTCCAAAAACCTGTTGTATGGCTTTTATTTCTGCAAGATCGCCCAATGGGGTAGAAGTGCCATGTGTATTGATGTAGTCAATTTCTGAAGGAGACATATCTGCATCATCCAGTGTGGACAGCATTACTTTCTTTGCTCCCAGTCCCTCCGGATGCGGCGCTGTAATATGATAGGCATCGGCAGATGCGCCCCCGCCGGCTAATTCTGCATATATTTTAGCGCCTCTTTTTAAGGCATGGTCCAGGCGTTCCAATACCAAAATGCCGGCGCCTTCGCCCATTACAAAGCCGTTCCGGTCTTTGTCGTAAGGCCGGCTTGCTGTTTTTGGATCGTCGTTTCTTTCGCTAAGCGCTTTCATGGAACTAAAACCGCCCAGAGCCGCCTCGCACACACCCATTTCCGAGCCGCCGCATAAAATAATGTCAGCCTTATTCAGCCGTAAATGGTACAAACCTTCAACCATTGCATTGTTGCTGGAAGCGCAGGCGCTTACTACCGCGAAATTCGGGCCCCGTAAATTGTAACGTATAGATATGTGGCCGGCGCCAATGTCACAAATTATTTTAGGAATAAAAAAAGGGGAGAACCTGGGCGTTCTGTCGTTTGTGCCATAATTAATACACTCTTCCTGGAAACTTAAAAAACCGCCAATACCGCTGCTAAAGATCACGCCAACACGGTCGGGATCATAATTTTCGGTTGTGAGGCCTGCATCAGCCATTGCCTCATCTGCGGCTGCAATGGCAAGCTGGGCGTAAGGGTCTAATTTGCGCGCTTCTTTTTTATCAATATAATTAAGCGGGTCAAAATTTTTAACCTGGCAGGCAAACTGTGTTTTAAATTTTGAAGTGTCAAATGTGGTAATAAAACCAGCGCCCGAAACACCGTTCATGAGCCCCTGCCAATATTCATTAACATTATTGCCAATTGAAGTTAAAGCACCCATCCCGGTTATTACAATCCTGTCGTATTTTGGCATTTTATGAGAAAGGTAAAACTAAAAATTCGCCTGTTATGCAACATACACAACAGGCGTAATTCAATTTAGTAACAAGTAAAATTATTTTGCGTGTTCGTCCAGGTAAGTTACTGCCTGGCCAACAGTCGTAATCGTTTCAGCCTGCTCATCAGGAATGGAAATATTGAATTCTTTTTCAAATTCCATAATTAATTCAACTGTATCAAGAGAGTCTGCACCAAGATCATTCGTAAATGAAGCTTCATTGGTTACTTCAGCTTCTTCAACGCCTAATTTATCTACTATAATCTTTTTAACTCTGGTAGCGATGTCTGACATTTTAAAAAGTTTTGTTACGCGGCAAAAATATAATTTTTACCTAAAAATAAATTTTTTCGATAATTTTTGTTTTAGTTTTATTTCAACATGTTTTGCAGCTATTTATGTGCAGGTGAAAAAAATAATTTTACGTAATTTTCTTTTTTTAAAACAAAACTTATGGCCATTAAAGTAATTGATCATGGTTCTGATGATTATAAACAAATGATCGCACTGAGGCAATTACTTTTGCGCAAACCGCTTGGGCTTAATTTCAGCGATGAAGAGCTGGCTGCTGAAGAAAGCGATATTTTAATAGGCTGTTTTGATGAAGACAAAATGGAAGGCTGCTGCCTTCTTACTGTAACTGCGCCGGGCATTTTGCGCCTGCGCCAGATGGCTGTTATATCCGGCTTGCAGGGCAAGGGCATGGGACGTGCTATTTTGCAGTTCGCTGAAAATATTGCGAGGGACAGGGGGTATAAAAAAATAACCATGCATGCCCGTAAAACAGCCACCGGTTTTTACGAAAAGCTGGGGTATAAAATTATGGGCAAAGAGTTTATCGAAATATCCATTCCGCACTACACGATGGAAAAAACATTATAGTTACTGAACCTTTACTAATACTGCTAAGCTTTGTAAATCTTCGCCTGCCATCGGAGAATTTAAACAAATAAACAACAGGGTTACCGGATCGGTGCTTTCACCAACCGGCGATAACAGGTATCTGGAAGGGATTGTTTCGGGCGACTCTTTATGGCTTTCTGGTTTTG
>NZ_JASGEX010000016.1:0-28294 GCF_047606085.1 Parafilimonas sp. | reverse complement strand
CTGGATAAAAATGTGCAATCATTGATTTGCCAAAGTACAAATCTATTCTTATTGCCAGCCTTACATTAAGTAAGGCAAGCATAAAACATAACCACTGGCACGTCATGCCCCCAACGCGTCGGGGGCATCTCATACTTAGCGTGACCAATATACATTTTATAAAGTCATCCTTGCTTATACAGCATGATTATGAGATTCCCGCCTTCGCGGGCATGACGTGCAGGAATGTGAGATCATCTTACAATCCTATAAAGCAGGTGCAAACAGCCAATGCACAAATTCATCCTGTGTTTACTATAAGTAAATGTGGCTAACATTACGGTTCAGTATAATATCACCTTCCAACAATTTATTTTTCCGTTTGTAAATTTTAATAAAAATTTAGTTTTCAAACTGATTTCCCTATTTTTGAAAAACAAACTGTTCAGGATAACTGCTCCACCCCTTAAAAAAAGTACTACCATTTTGCCTGCCGTGTGAATTTTTTTTAAAACAAACCAAATAAAATGAGAAAACTTTTTTTCCTTATCAGCATTACATTTTATTGCCTGCAAGCCTTTGCCCAGGCGATCCATGTTAAAGGCAAGGTTGTTGGAGAAGATGGGCTGCCGGTTCCCGGCGTAACCATCACCAATAAAAAGACATCGAAGATTGTAGGCATTACAGACACGCAGGGCGCCTTCAGTCTTAATCTCAGCAGCGCCGTACCGCTGGTTTTTTCTTCCATTGAGTTTGAAAGTAAGGAACTTCCGGCCGCCGACACAATGACCGTTGTATTAAAAGCCAGCGTTCAGTCTTTGACAGATGTTGTTGTAACGGGCACGGGCGTTGCCACCAGCAAGCAAAAGCTTGGCATAGCGGTGCAATCAATCACATCAGACAAGCTGCCGCCCACGCCGTCGGCCTCTATAGACCAGGCTTTGATAGGCAAGGTGCCCGGGGCGCAGATATCCAGTATCAGCGGTAATCCCGGAGACCCGGTAAATATTGTATTGCGTGGCATCAACACCGTTCAGAACGGCACCAAGCCTATGATCCTCCTGGATGGCGTTGAATTGAAAACCGATCTCAATTCCATTGACATGAGCACCATTGAAAGGGTGGAAGTAGTGCAGGGCGCCGCTTCCGCAACGCTGTATGGCGCGCAGGGCGCCAATGGGGTTATCCAGTTGTTCACTAAAAAAGGGCTCAAGGGCCGGCTCTCTGTCAATGCTTCGACCAGTTATTCCACCAATGAATTCCTTAACACCGGGAAAGTGCATAAGGCCCAATTGCACCCCTATCTCACCGATGACGACGGTAATGTCATCAGCCAGAGCGGAGACATAGTAGAACTGGATGAGTATGGCGACTATCCTTATAGTTCAACGGAAGGCATCTCCTACCGTTATGGCGGCAATGGCGCATCTGCCGGTTATGGCGCCGCCAGCCGTTATGCCATTTTGGATCCACGGAATATTTCCGACCAGGCTTACGGGCAGAACCTGAAATACTATGATCACTTCAGCCAGGTGTTCAAAACGGGGTACACAACCAATAGCAGTATCAGCATTTCAGGGGGCTCAGAAAAAGGTGATTTCTCCGTGTCTGCATCAAACAACCACACGCTGTCTTCGATTATGAAAAACGGGGCGCTCGACCGGTCTAACCTGTCGCTCAACCTCGGCACTACTTTGCTGAAAGGCCTGACGTTCCGCAGCATTACCCAGTTGGTTTATACCCGCAATACCATGAAGCCCGGCCTGGGCTCAGCGGGCGGTTATTCTTATGGCAAAGGGCAGTCGCTTGGCAACGTTGGCGGCGTTTACAGCTTTCTGAATACCTCTCCATTCTTCGACCTGACATGGAAAGATGCTGATGGCAACTCGCCTGCTTACCAGATTGCCAATTTCCTCAGCGTAAACGCCTTCAACCCCTATTATAAAATGGAATACTCGGATGCAGTGGACAACAAGGAAGACATTGTGCAGAACTTTGACCTGAACTATAAAATCAGCCATTTTGTAGAATTAGACGCCAAATACGGCATCAACTACAGGACGGAGAATTCAAGGTGGACCTACTATAACCAGTCTGAAAACTTAAACTCAAATTACTGGGAAACCTGGACCGGCTATTTTAACGGTGATGACAACACCGGCGAAATTGATAACTGGCAGTATAACAATACCTTCCAGAACTTCCAGGGAAATATATATGTAAAAACGGATTTTGAGAAGGATTTTGGCTTAAATATCCCTATTCAGACGAATACCCAGCTGGGCTTTGACTACAGGAAAAGCAAGTACAAGGAATACGATACTTACGGTCTTTTTCTTCCGCTGGTGCCGCCTATCAATATAAGCTCTACCAGCAGCCAGGCGGTAGCCTGGGATTATGTGGAGCCCTTCGTTACATACGGGTTCCTGGTAAACCAGGTGATTAACATCGGTAATTACGCCGGTATCACTGGGGGCTTCAGGAGCGACTATTCCTCTGCCTTCGGCGGTGGTTCCAAGCCGTTCACCTTCCCCCGTGTTAACGGTTTCTTTGCACCGTCTGCGCTGGATTTCTGGCAAAACGGTAAAATTTCCGGTGTTTTACCTTATTTCAAGCTAAGGGCGGCTTATGGCGAAGCCGGGATACAGCCGGGGCCTTTTGACCGGTATCCTGTGCTCAGCCAATCCAATTTAAATTCTGGGCTTGCCTACGCCATTCCTACAACACCCAATAATGCTGATCTTCAGGTGGAGGTTTCCAAGGAGCTTGAGATAGGCACCGACCTGACGGTGAACCTTAATAAAAGCGGGGACTGGTTCAGCAAGGCGAATATAGGCGCCACTTACTGGAAACGTAAAAGCGAGAACGTTATCTATTCCGTTAGCATACCGCTCTCCACTGGTGCTACCAGTAAGTTGACGAATGCGATAGACATGTCTTCCAACGGCATAGAGCTTTCCCTGAGCCTGCCTATCATCCATGGCAGGAACTGGAGCTGGGACTTAACAACCAATTTTGGCCACATGATCTCAAAAATAGACGCGATTGCCGGCGGAGTTGATATACCTATTACCTCTGGTGCGGGCGACGCCACAGAAGTATTGGTTGCCGGCCAGAAAATCGGGCAGATTTACGGCTATAAAACCCTGCGCAGTGTAACTGACACCAGAACGGACAAAACCCGGTACATTGATGATGATGACGCCGGTGCGTACGAAGTAGTCACCAGTCCCTACCGCAACCAAAAAACGTTAGTGGACACGGCTACCAAACAAATCATGTTCGGCGACGAAACCGTTCCTTTGGGCGACCCCAACCCTAAATTCAACATGTCTTTTATCAACTCGATCAGTTATAAAGGGGCGATAACCTTTTCTTTCCAGTTTGACTGGGTAAACGGCACACACCTGTACAACCAAACCAAGGAATGGATGTACCGGGACGGCATCAGCGGGGATTTCGCCGTGCCTGTTACCATCAGTGGGCAAACCCATGCCTATACGGCCTATTGGGCCAGCGCCTATTACGGCCTGTGGGGCAGCTCCTATGGCGCCGGGAACAATGCCACCAAGGATTTTTATATGGAAGGCGCTTCGTTCCTGCGGCTGAGGAACGTGTCCCTCGCTTTCGACCTGGCAAAGCTGATCAAACAAAACCTGGTCAAGTTCAACAAGTTTGAACTGGTATTTTCCGGGCGCAATATCTGGACCTCCACGAAATATACGGGCTATGACCCGGAAATCAGCTCCGGTTCCGTTAACTCGTCTTTCGACAGGGGGCTTGACCACAGCACCCTGCCTAACATCAAATCATATCAGGTGGGCCTTAACATTGGATTATAATGCATCAACTAAAATTTATAAATCATGTATAAATATAAATTCATTATCGCTTTACTATCGCTGGTATTGATAACGGCAGGTTGCAAAAAACAGTTGGATATCGGCAATCCCAATCAGCCTTCCCTCTCCGAATCGGTAACATCGCTCGATGCGCTTATCAGCCTGGCGCAGGGTGGCGTTTACATCAATGGCTTTAAAAACGGGGACGACTGGCTCGGGGACAGTTACTTCTGCCTTCCCCGGGGATACCATGAGCTGATTGGCGACGAGCTATACGGCGGTACAGGCTCCAACAACATGACCACGCTTATCGGTGTGCCGGATTCGCTCATTTTTTCGTCCTCGTACGTGCTCGCGAATGCTTCCCCGCAGATCAGCCTGATCCGCACTTACAATACCCGTTCCGCTACCGCCCAGGGAAACAATGTATTGTATTATGAATGGCTGAACATGTATGCCCTGAACAACGCCATGAATGTGGTTCTCACGCAAATGGATAATATTTCTTCTTTGTCTGATGATGCAGTGAATACGCTCAAGGCCTGGTGTTACTGGTGGAAAGGATATGCCTATGCGGCTATCGGCACCATGTACTATTCCGGGCTGATCGCTGACACTACCGACGCTTCCACCGGTTATTACACCACTGTTTACAGCGGGAATTATGTATTGCAGGATTCCGTTATTGGCCGTTCCAACTATTATTTTGGCCTGGCCTCCTCCATTCTTTCGTCCATGACAGAAAGCGATGACTATGATTACGTGCTGGAGGCGCTGATTCCTGCAGCATCGCAAACAGGCCTCGGTTATGCGCCTACACCGGCAATGTGGGTGCGGAACATCAATACCATGCTGGCGCGCAATATCCTGCTGAACAAGCTGGCGCCATTTGTTAACAACGAGATCGGCACCGTTGGCTCCATCTCGCCGATACAAACCTCTACCGTTACGGCCATGACCAGCAGCGACTGGAACAAGGTGCTGGCTTATGCCACCGACGGGATTGAGGATGGGGACTACGTCTTTACCGGAAGGACTACAGGCACCAACGACTGGTTTTCCTCCACGGGCGGCTCTACCGCGGCCTATAGTGTGCTGCAAAATACGCAAAGCGGCTTTAAGGTAAGTGAGCGATGGGCGCAGAATATTGATACAACCAATGACCAGCGGTATGCCAACAATGTGAACGCTACTACCAGTTCCCTAGCCGGGTATAGCTTCAATACGAGATATAGCATTGTAGATGGTGGAAACGGCGTTTCAGGCGTGTTTACGTTTGGCTCGAGAACAACGGGCGACTACGAGTTATATATAGCCGGCAGCTATGAAGAAAATGCGCTGATGCTTGCCGAGGCCAATATCTGGCTGGGAAATACGGATGCCGGGTTAGCGTATGTAGATGCTGTGCGTAATTACCAAGGCGCCGGCCTCACTGCCGTTTCAGGCACAGGGCTTACCGCGTCAGAAGCCTTGCTGGAGGTGGTGAAGGAAAGGCAGGTAGCGCTGGTGTTCCGGGGGCTGTCTTTCTTTGATATCAGAAGATGGGGCTGGAGCTATAGCCGTACCAACGGGGGCGGCAGGTACGGCGCTACCCTTGTTACCACAGACGGCACCGCTTATACCGACGGGATCATTAACTACAATTACTTAGATTACTGGGACGTTCCGGCCGATGAGTCAGACCTGAACCCGGCAACCGGAAGCGTGGCTACGAAGAATCCTAATTTTTAAATAGCATCATCAGATCCTGAAAAAAAACCCAAAAAAGCTATCTGGAAACAGGTAGCTTTTTTTATGGAATGCCTGCAAACCCGCTCTTTTATACATACACCGGATACAGCAACTCTTCACCGGATTTCGCAGGGCTGTTGTGTTCTAAAATTGGGTTAATTTTGGTAAAAAGAAGTATGCGTAAAGGATCCGGTAATTTATTGAAATATCTAAGTAGGGTTCCCGATCCGAGACGCTTACAGGGTCAGCGTCATGAGTTGCAGCATATTTTGCTAATAACGTTAATGAGCATCATGAGTGGCTATATAGGCTATCGGGCAATAGGTGATTTTATGCGGCGTAACAAAAGTGAGTTGATAGCAGCCTTACAGCCGAAGAAGGGTAAGCTGCCAAGCTTTGATGTAGTGCGTGCAGTACTGATAGCCATAGATTTTCAGGAACTGAGCAAACAATTTTACAATTGGGCGAGACAATATGTGTCTATCGAAAATAAAGAATGGATAAGCATTGACGGCAAGGCCATTGGCGGAACAGTTACAGGCAGCCATAGTATTGATCAAAGTTTTATAAGCCTGGTCAGTTTATATTGTTCAAAAAAGAAATTGGTTATAGGCAATGCCGTATTAGTCAATTCCAAACAGAGCGGGATACCGGTCGTACAGCAACTTATAGAAGCATTGGATTTAAAAGGCGTAGTGTTTACTTTAGATGCGCTTCATTGTCAAAAAAAACGACAGAAGCTATCATAAACAGCGGCAATGATTATCTGATAGGCGTAAAGAAAAATCAACCGGCTTTATATGCAGCCATAGAACAGGTTATGGCAGATAAAAACAAACACAGCAGCACATATACCACCCTTGAGATCAACAAAGGCAGAACAGAGTTAAGGCACATTATGGTAAGCGATATGCTGGATGGCATAAGTAGCCAATGGAGCGGATTACAACAAATAACAGGCGTACACCGAATCGTAAAACACAAAGGTAAAACAAGAGAAGAAATGGCGTATTTTATCAGCAGTCAGTCAGCCAACGCTTTTTTATACGCAGAAGGCATAAGAAGCCATTGGGCAATAGAAAACTCCCTGCATTATGTAAAAGATATAACATGGAAAGAAGATGAATCAAAAATTGTAACGGGCAATGCCCCGCAAAACATTTCAACGATAAAAAACATCGGAATCAATCTTTTCAGGACACACGACTATACCAACATGGCGCAGGCTACGAGGCTCCTTGCCAATGACATTGGCTCCCTCTTATTTATGATAACATAGAACACAACAGCCCTGCGCATAGCGGGGGTTCTGGCAATTATTCGCTTCGCAATGACTCAACAGGGTTAGCGATTGCTGCTTTGATTGCCTGGAAACTCACTGTTATAACTGTTATCAGTAATGCCATCAAGCCGCTCAATACAAACACGCCTGCGCCAATGCTGATGCGGTAATCGTAACGCTGCAACCAGTTGTGTAAAAAGTAAAATGATATTGGCGCAGCTATCAAACAGCTTATCAAAACCAATACAATAAACTCTTTTGATAACAGCAACCAAACTTGCTGCACCGATGCGCCCAATACTTTGCGAATGCCGATTTCTCTGGTACGTTGTTCAGCTATGTATGCTGCCAGGCCAAACAAACCAAGGCAGGAAATAAATATTGCAAGTCCAGCAAATAAACCTGCCAGTTTACCTATCAGCATTTCGAGATTGAATTTTGAAGCGTATTGTTCATCCGAAAAAGCATAATCATAAGGATAAGCCGGGTCATATTTATTAAAGACCGATGTTAACTGTGCAATGGCTTCCCGTGTTTGTATATGCGGGGATAACCTGTACAGTATGTTGCCCTGCGGCTTAGCGGAGATTTGGAACATAGTTGGGTCGGCTGCTTTAAACGGCGATATCATCAATACATCCTTCGCCACACCAATAATGGTAAGTTGTTTGCCCTGCCAGTTTATTTTTTGCCCAACAGGATTTTTAATCCGCATTCTTTGTATAGCTGTTTCATTAAATATCACACTCGTGCTGTCATAGGCATTTGAAAAATCCTTTCCCGCTGCTATGCCCATTCCCATTGTTTTAAAATAATCTTCCGATACAACAATAGTTCCCATCTCTATTGTTTCGCCAGGGTTTTTACCAGGCCACTGGTCAACATCGGAATGCCACCATACATCTGTTGCTGGGCTTGTAGCTGTTGTTACAGACGATGCAATACCTTTTTGTATTATTTCATTTTTTAGTGCGGCGAATTTTTTATCCAAATCATCATTCATACTGGTAATCATCAGCCTGTTTAAACTATAGCCAGTCGGCCTGCTCTTTGCATATTGTATCTGCCGGTAAATAATTACCGTGCTTACAATAAGGGCAATGGAACAACTGAATTGCAGTACTACCAATACTTTTCTTGACAGGGAAGATTTACCTGCACTTATTGCTCCTTTTAAAACTTTTACAGGATTGAATGAGGACAGATAAAAAGCAGGCTTGCTGCCGGCAAGCAAAGCAGTTACCAATAAACAGCCAATCATTATAAACCAGAAATAAATATTACCAACCGGCATGGCAATGCGGCTTGCAGTTAATGTGTTGAAAGCAGGCAATGATGCCCATGCAATCAACATAGCGAAAACGAAAGCAATAGCCGTAAGCAAAAATGCTTCTATTAAAAATTGTATAACAAGGTCTTTTTTCCGTGAACCGATGGCTTTTCGCACACCAACTTCCTTTGCCCTTTTTTCGGAACGCGCTGTTGTGAGGTTGATGAAATTGATACAGGCTATAATTAATACCAGCAGGCCGATAATAGAAAACATTTTTACATAAACAAAAAAGCCTGCCGTGTCTTTACCATTTATATAATTTGAATACAAGTGCCAGCGTTCCACCGGCTGCAGTGTAACGTATGAGTTCATAGCATTGGTATTACCTTCTTCTGTATGTTCTATATTCCTGATTTTCGGCGCAACCTGTGCATAATCAATACCCGGTTTTAACTTTACAAATATTTGCAGGTTATTATTGCCATAGCTGCTTAAGCCATCCGCCTTCACTTGCGGGTTAACTGCATACACGTAACTGCCCGGAATTATATATTTAAAACTGAAACTCGCATTTGCGGGTATATCGTGTATTATACCTGTTACTTTAAGATTGTTTGTATTATCAAAACGAATGGTTTTGTTCATGGCATCCTCATTACCAAAAAGCGCTTTTGCCAGGGATTGAGTAAGCACAATAGAATAAGGGTCGTTAAATGCAGTAGCTGCATTACCTTCTATAAAAGGGTATTGAAAAATTTTAAAAATATCCGTGCCCGATATGGCGCCGTTCACATATAATTTTTTATCGTCAACAATCAATCCATGATTGCCTGTCCAATCGCTTTCAGCCACATATTCTATTTCAGGTATTTGTGTACGCAACGCTTCTGCAAGTTTTAAAGAAGTTGTTTGAAACGTAAGCGTATCGCCATTGCTGTTAAAGTTTCTCTGCACACGATATACTGACTGGTATTCGGGCAAAAATTTATCAAACGAATATTGATCATATACCCAAAGGCCAATTAGCAATGCAACAGCCATTCCAATTGCGAGGCCTAAAACATTCAGTGTGCTGTAACCGATTGTTTTGGTTATGTTCCGCCATGCGGTTTTGAAATAATTTTTAAACATACAATTTGATTTATGATTTATTAGCTGCAGGCTTCGAGCTGCAAGCTACAAGCCCCGAGCTTCATTCACGTTTCACGATTGACGATTCACGTATATCATTCCGTTCTCAAACTCTTCACCGGGTTGGCCATCGCTGCTTTAACGGCACGATATCCAATGGTAAGCAGTGCTATTACAAGCGATGTGATGATAGCTAATGCAAATACACCGGCGCCAATGTTTATCCGGTATGCAAAGCTTTGCAGCCAGTTATGCATAAAATAATATGCGACAGGCACGGCAACAGCAAAAGCTATTATAATAAGCCACACAAACTCTTTTGAAAATAAAATAACAATGTTTGCAATGCCGGCGCCCAGCACTTTGCGTATGCCTACCTCCTTTGTTTTCTGGGCTGCCATATAAGAAACAAGCCCGTATAAACCAAGGCAGGATATGAAAATGGCAATGCCTGCAAAAATTTTATACAACAATGCAAGCCTTGTTTCCTGGCTGTAAAACTTTGCAATGGTTTCATCAGTGAAATGGCTGGTAAATGCATATTCGGGATATGTTTTCTCCCATATTTTCTGAAGCTGCGAAACTGTTTGCGCCATGTTTTTTGTATGGAGCTTTACGGCAATTGTGGAATAATTTGTTTTACGGGAAAAGATGGCCAGTTGCTTTACTTCTTCCCGTAATGAATTTGTTTTAAAATCTTTTATTACACCAACTACCGGCAGCCATCGGCTGCTGCCAATACGTATATCTTTTCCTATTGCTTTTTCAGGGTCATTAATGCCAAGTTTTTTCAATAAAGTTTCATTCACCACTGCTTCCTTTAAAGTATCGCTGGCCGTAAGGCCTCTCCCTGCAATAAGGCGCAGCCCGAATGTGCTGATATAATCTTCATCGCCGTTTTTTATAAATAAAGGAAAGTCTTTATCATCCTTATGGTCAAAAGCAAAGTTGGTGGAAGAGTTATTATCGGAAGAAGGTTCATCACTCGCAAACGAAACGCTTACTACATCAGGGTTTTGAAGTAATTGCTGCTTTAATGGCTGCATGCGGGAAAGATTGGCGCTGTCGCTGTAAGCGGGCAACACCAGCACGGCCTCTTTATTAAAACCAAGGTCTGCATGCTGTACATAATTCATCTGGCTTACCGCGACAATGGTTCCGATGATCAGCATTTGTGAAACGGCAAATTGTGTTACCACTAAAATCCTTCTTAATGAAATGCCCCCGATGTTTGCCAAAGCAATTTTGTTTTTAAGCGCAAGTACAGGCTGGTAGCGGGAGAGTATGATAGCAGGATAAAAGCCCGAAAGCACGGTAACAATAAGCATTACTGCCAGTAAAAAAAATATCGTTTGGGTATTCAATAAAGCAATATCAGCCGGCACCGCTGCCACATTCGACAAGTACGGCAAAGAAAGCTTTGCAATAAGCACAGCAAAGAAAGTAGATATAAACACTACAATAAATGTTTCGCTCATCACCTGCATCATTAAACTGCTGCGTGTGCTGCCGAGCACTTTACGTATGCCCACTTCTTTGCTCCTGCTGATTGCCTGTGCTGTAGCAAGGTTAATGTAATTGATGGATGCCATGCAAATGATAAGCACGCCGATAAAAGCCAGTGTAAGCAATATGTTTTTATTGCTGCTGTGGTCGCCGAATGTTTCGTAGCGATAATCAAAATGCATATCTTTTAACGGCTGTAAAACGTATGATTTATCACTTTGCAAATCCCTGCCTTGTTGTTTGCGAAGGAAAGCATTCAGTTGTGCATTAACGGTCGCAATATTTGAAGCAGGCGGCAGCAAAGCATATAACTGGTTGCTGCTGCTTAAATATCCCCAGTATGGGTCATAACCGTAAGTGCCTCCATATCTTTTAAATGCTTCATAAGATAAAAATGCGATGATGGGAAAATCGGAATTTTCAGGGGCATCTTCCACCACGCCGCTTACTTTCAGTAAAATAGTATTATCAAGCTTTAAAAATTTTCCCGGTGCATTTTTCCAGTCGCCAAAATATTTTATGGCAAGTGTTTTATTTAAAACAACACTGGATGGATCATTTAAAACAGCTTTATTTCCGGCAAGCCATACAGCATTGAAAATATCAAAGTAAGAAGGTTGTGTAAAAACGGCTGTTTTGTTTTCTTCTATAAATTTTTTACCCGCTGCCACATCATTATTTGCATTATCGCCTACAACAGTAAACTGTGGTGAGCCATCTTCTGTAACAGGAACTGTTTTTATAAACTGCGGAAATCCTGCGTTTAATGCATCAATTGCGGGGCACTGGATTCCCGGGTTACGATCCGTATTTCCATCGCTGTGTCTGGTATTGGTAACAATACGATAAATATTATTGTAGTTTTTTTGAAAAGTATCATAGCTCAGTTCATACGATACCACAATAAAGATCAGCAACGCAGCAGCAATACCCACTGCAAGGCCTGATACGTTGATTAATGAATATGATTTGTTGCGGATGATATTCCGCCACGCTGTTTTCACGAAGTGCCGTGCAGGGAAATAGTTTTTAAACATTGACCACGATTTATATGATTTAACTGATTAACCGATTTTTTTATTCACGTTTCACGATTGACGATTCACGTATATCATTCCGTCCTTAAACTTTTTACAGGGTTGGCCATTGCCGCTTTTATTGCCTGGAAGCTTATCGTGAGCAATGTTATTACAACCGTTATAGCCGCAGCAAAAGCAAACACCTGCCACGATATAGTTGTTCTGTATGCATAGCCATTCAGCCATTCATGCATGCTCCACCATACCACCGGAACAGCAAGCAAAAAAGCAATGCCGTTCAGCAGCACAAATTCACCGGTGAGTAATTTCCATAAGCCGGCTACAGAAGCACCCAATACTTTGCGGATACCTATTTCTTTTATGCGTTGTTCCGCCATAAATGAAGCCAGCGCATATAAGCCAAGGCCGGATATGATTATTGCCAGCACAGCAAATACGGCGGCAAGCGTTCCAGTTGTTTCAACGGAGCGGAATTGTTTTGCATAATCCTCATCAACAAAACTGTAGTCAAATGGTACTGCAGGGCTGTATTGTTTAAAAACAGTTTCTACCTTTTTTAATGCCTGTTGTGCACCGATGGAAGGAGAAAGCTTTGCCGTTATATAACTCATCGGCTGTTGTGCAAGAAAGAAAGCGGTGGGTATAACAGAAGAGAACGGCGAGCCCATTATTGCATCATCAATTACACCGAGTATGGTAAATGTGTTTCCGCGAAAATCAAGCTGCTTTCCAATAACATTTTGCAGGCCCATATAATCCAGTGCTTTCCTGTTAAGAATAACACCCGAAGAATCTGTAATAAAGCTGCGTGAGAAATTTCTGCCTTTTATAAACCGCCATTGCACCGTATTGGCAAAATCTTCTGTAACAGATACGGTTCCGAAAACAGGCTGCACGTCAGGATCCAGTCCATCCCATGAGTACCCGCCTGCTGATAATTTAAGCTGGTTTACAGGCGCTGAAGATGCTGCAACATTAACTGCCGCACCGGATTGTAGCAGGTCATTCCTGAAAGCATTGTAATGCGTTTGCAATTCAGGTGTTTTAATTGCAATATTTATTAAACCATTGGCTGAATAACCCAGGGGCCTGCTTCTGGCATAGTTCAACTGTTTTAAAACAATCAGTGTTGCTGTTATTAAAAATATGGATGTGAAGAATTGTACTACCACCAATATTTTCCTTAAGGCTGCAGCGGCCCGCCCGGCCTGAAAACCGCCTTTTAATACTTTAACAGGCTTGAAGGAAGAAAGATAAAAAGCGGGATATAAACCTGCCGCAATACCGGTAGCCAGTACAAATACAATACACGCAATGGCGCAATAAATATTATTAAATGGTATTGTAATATCAGCCCTGATAAAGCTATTGAACCAGGGCAGGCTCATTTGCACCAAAAGAATGCTTATTATAAATGCAATGATTGTTGTGATGATTGATTCGCCTAAAAAGCGGAACACAAGTTGCTTCCTTCCTGAACCAATCGTTTTCAGGATGCCTACTTCTTTTGCACGCTTACCGCTTCTGGCGGTGGAAAGATTCATAAAATTGATGCAGGCAAGCAGTAAAACAAAAAACCCGATCAATCCAAACATCCATACATATTGAACCTGGCCGCCTGTATTTACACCATTCGTAAAGGTTGAATGCAAATGCCATTTTTCCATTGGGTGAAGCAATAATACCGGCTTGATGTCAGTAAGATGCTCACTCATTAAACCGGCTATTTTATGTAACACATCATCGTTACGAACACCATTGTTCAACTGTACGTATAAATTATACCAGCAAACATTCCAGGCATCATTCTTTTCATCATTCTTCGGCATAAAATAGCTCCAGGAGCCTATATATTTTATATCCGCAAAAGAGGAGTTTGACGGAAAGTCGTTATAAACACCAGCTATTTTCAGGTTATCCTTATTATCTGTTTTAATGATCTTTCCAACAGCATCTTTATTGCCAAATAAAGATTTAGCCAGCGATGTACTGATAATTATTGACGATGGATCATCCAAGGTTTTTACAGAACCTTTTACTGCGCCAACGGACAGCATATCAATAAATCCCGGCTGGGCAAAAACACCATCGGCCGTAAGTTTTGCATCGCCATTCACCAGAATGTGATTCTCTGTTTTCGACGTAAGCGCCACCTGTTTAAAATCAGAGCCAAACCTGTTTTTTAATTCACCTGCCAGGGGAACAGGGCAGCCTGCATCTGTGCTTACTTCACCGCTGAAAGTGCCGGTAAGCATAACCTGCGATATGGTTTTATAACCAGCAAAATTTTTATCGAATGATAATTCCCGCCATATCCATAGGCTTATAATAATGCTTACAGCCATTCCCAATGCAAGCCCGGCTATATTGATGAATGTAACTGCCTTATTACGAGCCATATTGCGGCGGATAATTTTCACGAAGTGCCGTACAGGGAAATAATTTTTAAACATTGACCACGATTTATATGATTTAACTGATTAACCGATTTTTTTATTCACGTTTCACGATTGACGATTCACGTATATCATTCCATTCTCAAACTCTTTACCGGGTTGGCCAGCGCTGCCTTAATGGATTGAAAGCTGACTGTTATCAATGTTACCAGTAACGCTCCAATACCTGCTGCCGCAAAAATCCACCACGATATATTTGTTCTGTAACTATAATGCTGCAGCCAGTTATGCATACAGTAATAAGCTACTGGTACAGCAACAAATAATGAGATGGCGACAAGTGCAATAAATTCTTTTGATAATAATCCCCATAAATTAAGTACAGATGCACCTAACACTTTTCGTACGCTTATTTCTTTTGTGCGCTGCTCTGCCATGAATGATGCCATGCCGAATAAGCCAAGGCAACTAATTAAAATCGCCAAAGCTGAAAACACTCTTGCCAGCTTGCCTATGCGTTCTTCGCCGGAGAATTTTTGTGCAAAATCATCGCTTACAAAACTGTATTGAAACGGCGCAGAAGTAATGTATTTCTTAAATACATCGCCAATCATTTCAATTGAGGCATGTGCACTTTTACCGGGCTTAAGTTTTATATAGATGAAATTGGCATTATTACCCTTATCAAAAAAATAAAATGTTTGCTTCACAGGTTCGTAAGCAGATTCTGTTACCATATCTTTTACCACGCCTACAATTTGATAAGTAGTGGTGCTATTATCATTACTTCGCCGGATAACGGCGCCAACCGGGTTTTTCAAACCCATATATTTTACTGCCGCTTCGTTAATGATAAGGCCTGAAGAATCAGATGGGTATTGAGCGGAAAAATCTCTGCCCTGTACTATCTGCCAGTTAATTGTTTTTCCAAAACCGGGCGAAATAAAAAACTTCACAAAATCCTGGCTTAGGTTAGGGTCTTTTCCACTCCAGGTATATCCACCGGTAGTAAACCATAGCCGCGTAAGAGGGCTTGATGAAGTGGCTATACTTTCCACCATGTCTCTATTCATCAATTCTGTTTTGATAGCATTGTAGTTTTGCGCAAAACCGGCAGTGCTCATTGGAATGCTGAGCAAGGCATTTCTGTTATACCCTACCGGCCTGTTTTGTGTAAATTTTATTTGCCTGTACACCACAATAGTTCCTATGACCAGGATTAATGAAATAGCAAACTGCATTACAATAAGTACTTTCCTGGGCAGCGAGGCGTTATGCGCCGCCCGGAAGTTTCCTTTTAAAACTTTTATGGGGTTAAATGAAGAGAGATATAATGCAGGATAACTGCCCGAGATAATGCCGGTAATTAAAATGAACAGCAGGCCGGCAAGCCAGAAATAAACGTTAAGCCATGGCATTATTATTTGTTTGTTTGCAAGCGTGTTAAACCACGGCAATGCAAGGCCGGTAAGTAACAATGCAAATACAAACGCAATAGCGACAACCAGTATGGATTCAACATAAAATTGCTGAATAAGCATGTTGCGCGCAGAGCCAACTGTTTTGCGAATGCCCACTTCCTTTGCCCGCTTTTCGCTTCTTGCTGTGGCAAGGTTCATAAAATTGATGCAGGCCAGCAGCAGTACAAAAGCGCCGATAATACCAAACATCCATACATAAACAATTTGCCCGCCGGATGCAACACCATTTTCCCAATTGTTATGCAAATGCCAGTTGCGCATAGGCGTAAGAAATATTTGTGCATGAAATTTTTTATCATTAGCATCAACCTTATTATATTTTATACCGGCAATTTTTCTGTTAACATCATTCATGTTTACGTTATCTGCCAATTGCACAAAGGTTTGAAAAGAATTATCACCCCAATCATCCTGAATTTTTTGTACCCAGGATTTAGAGGCATATAAATCCCAGGGCGCTATAAAGCTTAGATCTTTAAATTCTGTATTTTGCGGCAAATCGCTATACACACCGGAAACCCTTACCTCCGTTTCATTATCAATTTTTAACTGGCGGTTCATGGGGTCTTCATTACCAAACAAAGCTTTGGCTGCCGATGCAGAAAGCAGGATATTATTGGGATCCTTCAGGCTTCCGTACATACCATGCAGCATTTTTAAAGTAAGCATTTCATCTGCACCTTTATCCATAAACGCACCCGATTCCGTTATGCTCTTTAAACCATAATTCAAAATATGGTCGCCTTGCCAGGAGCTCATAATTACATGCCTGAAATCACTGCCATGCTCTGTTTGCAAAGCTTTACCCAAAGGAAAAGGAATGGCGTCCTGCGTATAAATTTTTCCTTCAAAGGTTTGGTTTTGCTTAATTCTTGCAATGCTGTTATAATTTTTGAAGTAAGCGTTGTACGATGTTTCATCATACACCCAAAGGCTGATGAGCATTGCAATTGCCATACCTGCCGCAAGGCCGCCAATATTTATAATAGAATAAACTTTGCTTCTTATAAGGCTGCGGAACGCTGTTTTGAAATAATTTTTAAACATAAAAGTTGATTTACTGATGTACGATTTTGTGATGCCTGATTTGTTTTATTCACGATTGACGATTCACCATTCACGTTCTTTATTCCGTTCTCAAACATTTCACCGGATTTGCCATTGCTGCTTTTAACGAACGATATCCAACTGTCATTATTGCTATTAACAACGTTATGCCGATTGCCAGCACAAAAACGCCCACACCAATCTGTATGCGAAATTTAAAATCCTGTAAATATTTGTTCATCAGCCACCAGGCTACCGGCGCTGCAATTATAAATGCGATGAAAACAAGACGGCTGAACTCTTTGCCAAACAGCCATAAAATATTTTGGATGCCTGCACCCAACACTTTGCGCACACCAATCTCTTTTGTTTTTTGTACAGCCATAAATGATACCAAGCCATACAGGCCCAGGCAACCGATTAAAATGGCAATGCCGGCAAACAGCTCAATAAGCCCAAGCATGATGTTATCCAGTTCGTAAAATTTTGCAATGCGCTCATCCAAAAACTGATAGGAGTATAAATAATCAGGATATAATTCATTCCAGATTTTCTGAAAAGCAGCGAGGGAAGATTTGGCATTTTGAAGATTGATTTTTACTGCACAGTTGCGGTAACTTTTATAACCGGTTGTTATGGCAACCGGGTCAATCGCTTCCCGAAAAGAATTGTTGTAAAAGTCTTTTACCACGCCAGCAACAGTAAAAGCCTTGCCGTCAACAGCTAATTTTTTGCCAATCACATCCTGTGCTGATGCCATTCCCAGCTTATGTACGAAAGTTTCATTTACTAAATATTCTTTTGCTGTATCTGAAGAGAAAAGGTTTCTGCCGGCAACCAATTTTAAACCAAACGTAGCAATATATTTATCATCAGCAGGCTTTACGTTTACTTCCCATGGCTCATCTTCATCGCGGTTATCATAACGTACAGAGGTAAAACTGCTGTTCGCCGACGCAGGCGCTTCCATGCATAAAGAAATGTTTTCAGTGCCGGGCAGTTCGGAAAGCCTTGCTTTCAGTGCGCCCATTTTCAGGCTGTCATTTTCGGGAATGCGCAGGAGCACAATGGCATCCTTATTGAAACCAAGGTCTGCCGTTTTTGAAAAACGCATTTGCATGGCAATAACAATGGTTCCGATAATGAGCATTTGCGAAATAGCAAATTGTGTTACCACCAGCACTCTTCTTAATGAGAAGCCGCCGATTTGCTTTTGGCTCAGCTTTCCTTTTAATGCTGTTATTGGCTGAAAACCGCTTATAATAAAACCGGGATAGAAGCCGGAGAGGAATATCATTACAATCATCAATGCAAGCATAAACACCGGAGCCTGCCATTGTGTGAAAAGCTCAATGTTCAGGTTTTCTTTCAGCAGGGAATTAAGATAAGGCAACAGCAGTTGTGCCAGGCCATACGCTAACACAAAAGCCAATACGGTAATCAGCGTGGTTTCCAAAATAAATTGCCAGAATAACTGAGCGCGGAAGCCGCCCAATACTTTGCGTATGCCTATTTCTTTGCCGCGGTTGAGCGCCTGTGCAGTAGCCAGGTTGATAAAGTTTACAGAAGCGGTGATAATAAGAAAAATGCCGACAAACACTAATGCCCAGAGATATTTTTTGTTAACATAACCATCATAATCTGCATTGAAGTGAATGTCGCTTAACGGCTGTAATCTGAGCTGAGCGGTTTTTGCGTCGTCTCCATCATAATATTTTTTTATAAAGGAAGGGAAGGTCTTTTCAACAGCAGCTTTGGAAATGCTGGGCTTCAGCAAAACAAAGCATTGCATACCACTGCTGATGCTGCCCCAGTTGTCGCTACGGGCAAGATTCGGTTCATAGTCTTTTAAGTTGGAGTATGATAAATAGACTTGCTGTTTCCTGTCGGTATTGGCCGGAATATTTTCCAGAATGCCTGTTATTTTAAAATCCACTTTATGCTTGCCGGAAACAAAGCGGATAAGTTTTCCCATTGCATCTTCATTACCAAAATATTGCTTCGCAATTTTTTCTGTAATAATTGCCGTATTCGGTTCTTTCAGGATAGTTTTTTTATCGCCTTGTAACAGTGGAAAATTAAAAATGTAAAAGAATTCATTTTCGGCAAAAGCCAAGCCGTCGTCTGCCTGGAATTTTTTTATTTCCTTTTCGCCGGGCAATAAAATAACAGCGTTGTTATAGGTTCTTACCCTTGCTGTTTTTTCTGCAAAGGAAAAATCATTGCGAAAAGCTGCGCCCAAAGGCTGCGGCACACCGGTTTGGTATTCGGTTGTCTCATAATGATATGCAGAAACGATGCGGTAAATTCTGTCTGCATTTGGATGAAAGTTATCAAAACTCAATTGATAACTTACAAAGGTAAAAATGAGCATAGCAGCAGTAATACCCAGCGACAGGCCGAATACACTGATAAAAGTGTAAGCCTTATTTCTGATAACGTTGCGCCAGGCGGTTTTCACGAAGTGTCGTGCAGGAAAATAGTTTCTGAACATAACGTATAATTTGATATGGTTTATTTAGCTGCAAGCTTCAGGCAACAGGCTTTCAGCGCTTACATTTCACGGCAGGAATTTGTTTTCAGTTCAATCCTGTTAATCCTTCCATCACTCCAAATCCCCGTTCAGACCAATATGCGCTCAACCAATATGCCAATGCCAAAACCCTTGTGCAGCAATCGCTTCAGCAGCCATGCAATAAAAAAGGTGTCCGATTCCGGACACCTTGTGTGCAGTTATGCACTACTTATTTGAACAATTATGGATCGCTTACTTATTTGGGCTGCCTGAAACTTTTGTATTTCCTATTGGCATATCTTCCCTTGCTTCATCTGTGGCTGTTGTAAGAATGGTATCACCGGCTTTTAAATTACCATATACTTCTGTTTCATCGCCGGCTTCGCGGCCCTGCTGCACATTTACCCAAACTGCTTTTCCGTTCTCTACTTTCACTATATGCACGCTTTGCGTTGTATTTACAATAGCGCCGGAAGGAACAATCAGTGTGCTGTCATTGGCTGTCAGCGGAATATGTATGTTGGTTACCATGCCGGGCAGTAACTTTTTATCGTTATTCAGCACATCCATTTCCACTCTTTCAGAACGCAGCTTTTCATCCAGCGCACCAGCCAGCCTCGTAACATGCGCCGTAAATTTTTCCCCGGGCAATGACTGCACCGTAAAACTTATTTCGCTGTGATGCTCAACATAGCCTGTATAAGCTTCCGGCACATATACAACCAGCCTTAATTTTTGCCGGGTCTGCAGGGTGAACATGGGCAGGTCCGAGCCTTTGCCGGAAGGGCCTACATAAGCGCCCTGGCTTACATTGCGCGCAGTGATTACGCCGGTGAACGGCGCCCGTATCTGCAGATAGTCTTTATTATTTACAACTTCATTGTAGGCAGCTTTTGCAGCGTCATATTGCGCTTTGTCACTGTTTTGTTTGGATAAAGCGATATCAAGATCATTAGGTGAAATGGTGCCCGGCGTTTTGCTTGTTTCCAGCAAACGGTCGTAGTTGGCTTTGCTGGCAATGTATATCGCTTCAAACGATTTCAATCTCGACTGTGCTGCCGATAATTGTGAATTGATCTCAGGCGCATCCATGGTGGCGAGCAATTGCCCCTGTTTAACCTCAGAACCAACATCAACGTACAATTGTTTTACATAACTGTTCACTTTTGCATATAAGTCCACCTGCTGAAAGGGTTGTAATTCGCCGGGAATATCAACGGTTGAAGCAAGCCTGCCTTTCTTTACAATGCTTACTTCTGTTGCAGCAATTACTGTTGAATCTTTCAAAAATTTGTTTTCAGGTAAACTGCTGCCGCAGCTTTGCAATAACATCCCTGCTGTGGCCGATAGCATAATAGTATATAATGATTTGTTCCTCATGTTATGTTGTTTGATGTTCGTACAATGAAGCGATATAATGCTCACTGTTTTTATCTTCAGGATCGAGCGATAAGGATTGGGTTGTTGTTTTGGCCTGCACCCATGCAAACACCAGCGGCAAGATGAATAAGGTGGAGAAGGTGGATGCAATGAGGCCGCCAATAACAGCCCTTCCCAATGGTGCTGACTGATCACCGCCTTCACCTAAACCGGAGGCCATCGGTATCATACCAGCCACCATGGCAACCGT
This sequence comes from Parafilimonas sp., assembly GCF_047606085.1. Taxonomy (GTDB): domain Bacteria; phylum Bacteroidota; class Bacteroidia; order Chitinophagales; family Chitinophagaceae; genus Parafilimonas. Next base: position 7,441 of record NZ_JASGEX010000016.1, on the reverse strand, counting down.
TGTCATTAATATCGGCCTCAAGCGTACAGATGCCGCTTTCTTTACTGCTTCATAAGCATCTCCGCTTTGCAAACGCAGCTCTTCTGCATTGGTTACCATCAATACACAATTGGAGATGGATACACCCACAGACATGATGATGCCCATGTATGATTGCAGGTTTAATGTTGAGTTGGTTAATAACAATAAGGCTAAAGCACCCACCAGTACAGCAGGTACCGTACACAATACAACCAGTGAAACTTTAAACGACTGGAAATTGGCTGCAAGCATTAAAAAGATAACAACAATAGCTACCAGTAAACCGGAGGCAAGGCTGTCTAATGTTTCATTCAGCACCTGCGTTAATCCCCTTGTTTCAACTGTTAAGCCTTTGGGCAGATCGCCTAACGATTTAATGGCTCTGTCAACCTCTGCGGCCGCAGCGCCCAGGTCTTTTTTGTACAAATTAGCTGTTACAGATAAAACCGGTAATGCGCCAACATTATCATTCTCGCCATAAATTGTATCCATGCTTAAAGTTGCTACATCGCCCAAAACGGGTCTTGGTGCATTGGGTGTTACCGGTATTTCTTTCAGGTCGTTTATGCTGGTTATTGCATTCACCGGCACTTCAACCTGCACATTATAACTCTGTGAAGATTTTCTATCAATCCATATATTTTTTGCTGTAAAACGTGATGAAGAGGTGGAAGCGGTTAATGAACGGGAGATATCATCTACGTTCGCTCCCAACTGTGCTGCCCGCACCCTGTCAATATTAATATCAATAGCCGGTGCATGAATGGCGGTGCCCAGTTTTACATCGCGCAGGTAAGGTATCTGCTGCAGTTTTGCAATCATTTTGTTGGCATATTCTTCATTCTGCTTTTTATTCTTGCCTATGATCTTTACTTCAATGGGCGTTGGCGAACCCTGGCTTAAAATTTTATCGGTCAGTTCAATCGGCTCAAAAGAAAGCTGAACAGCCGGCAAAGCTTTTTTCATGCGTTTGCGAAACTCATCTTTCAGGTCATCCATATCCACTTTATAATTTTCTTTCAGCGCCACCTGCAATACGGCATCCTGCGGGCCGGCCATAAAAAGATAGATCGGGTTGGTTGAATATTGCGAACCATGCATTCCAATCATGGCAGAGGTTATGGATACATTTTCTTTTCCAATAATTCCATATAAAACATCCAGCGCCTTCAACGCATCATTTTCTGTTTTTTCAATGCGTGTGCCGTCCTCATCGCTCAGCCGCACCTGAAACTGGCCGGCATTTGATTTAGGCAGTACATCCCTGCCAATTGTATTGAGCAATAAAAAAGCTATAGCCAGGGCGCCGGCGATATACACAATTACAATGGGCTTGCGGTAGGGCATTAGGCGTTCGCTGAAGCGCACAAACCTTACCCGGAATTTCTCAAAGCGGCTTGTTTTCTTTTCATATTCGGGATTAAACGATTCAAGGTTCTCATGTTGCTGCCATGTATTTCTTTCAGATTCAGCAGGGATGCCTGATTCAGTAAACACTTCATCATCATCGGCGCTTTTTTTATTGGCAAATAGTTTATGTGTTTTGCTTTTCTCTTTGTTATGGTCTTTCATCATCCAGTTGGCTAAAACAGGAACGAGCGTTTGCGCCATGAAGTACGACGTGATCATGGAGAAACCTATAGCCAGGGATAAGGGAAGGAACAATGAGCCCGGAATGCCACCCATGGTAAATGCCGGTGCAAAAACGGCGAGAATACATAAGAGAATAAGCAGTTTTGAGAAGGCAATTTCTTTACAGGCATCCCATATAGCCAACGCTTTCGGCTTACCCATATCCGCATGCTGATGAATGTTCTCTATCGTGACCGTACTTTCATCCACCAGAATTCCTATGGCTAATGAAAGGCCGCTCAGCGTCATGATGTTGATGGTTTGTCCGAATAAATTCAAAAACAAAATACCCGAAATAATACAGGTTGGAATGGTCAGTATCACGATCAGTGCTCCCCGCGCATCACCTAAAAACAATAATACCATTAACCCTGTAAGTATAGCGCCGATGGCGCCTTCACTCACTAAATTTTTTACGGCATTGATAACATACGTTGACTGGTCAAACTCATAAGCAAGCTTAACATCGTCGGGCAATAAAGACTGAAAGCGCGGCAGCGATTTCTTTAAATGCTGCACCACATCCCATGTTGAGGCAGATGCCGATTTGGTGATGGGCAGATACACAGAACGCCTGCCGTTCACCAGCACATAGCTTGACGTTATATCAGCGCCATCTTCTACAGTGGCCACATCTTTCACATATAAATTCTGTACACTTCCGCTAAATAATGGTATATCGCCAAAATCTTTTACATTCCTGATGGTTGTATTGGCCGGCGTAAAATAATTCTTATCCCCAATGCGCACAGTGCCTGCCGGCGAGGTTTGGTTATTGGCAGTTAATGCCTGCACCAGCTGGTCGGCCGTTACATTGTGGGCGCGCATTAATGCAGGGTCGGCCTTAATAACAATGGTTCTTGAATTGCCGCCAAAAGGCGCCGGTGAAACAAGGCCGGGAATAGAGCTGAAGCCAGACCGTATATACACATTTGCCAGGTCCTGCAACTCATCATTGCTGCGTTTCGGGCTGCTTAATATTAACTGCCCAACGGGCAATGTGCTGGCATCGAAGCGTATAATGAACGGCGGCGTAGTACCGGGCGGGAATATAGTTTGCGCACGGGCGCTGAAAGCGGTTGCTTCAGCCGCAGCCTGCGCCATATTGGTGCCTTCATAAAACGTAAGCTTCATTAATGTTAAACCTGAAATATTTTTTGTCTCAATGCTCTTTACACCGGATACGTATAACATCAGGTTTACATAGTTCTTGCCGAAATAAGCCTCCATCTGGTCAGGCGTTAAGCCTCCATAAGGGTGTGATATATAAATTACGGGAAGATCAATGTTGGGGAAAATATCAATCTTGATCGTGGTAACGGCTTTTATCCCGAAGAAGAACAATGCCGCCACCAATACGATTATGGTAATAGGTTTCCTTAATGCAAAGCGTATTAATTTCATCCTGTTGTTTTATTAACGTCAATGGTGAATCGTCAAACGTGAATGCAGGAGCGTTTATATCTAAGGCCTCCATTGATATTTGACATTTCAAATTTTGTTTTTCCACAAAGCCACTAAGGCACGAAAAGAATTAAGCTTTAAATGCTGTGGAGCTGTGAGCCACAAGCTTCTGGCTTTAAAAAAGAAACAACCCGTGAACAAAGTGAACCCGTGAACTTGTAAACCTTTAGTAAACAACATTGATTCACCCCGCACATATCCCTATCTCGCCTGGCTTATAAACAAATTAAAATCGCCCGAGGCGGCACACTTTAATAACAAAGCCCGCCATACGGCTATATACGAAATGCCTGCATCTGTTTCCGCTTTATTCAAAGCAAACAAAGCCTGCTGCACATCTACTATATCTGTTAACCCGTTCTTATATAAAACCGTTTTCTGCAGGTACGCATCCAATGCGGCTTTATACTGAACAGGCGTTTCTTTAAAGCGTTGCATAACGTTGGCAATGCGCTGGTCTGCCAGTACCAACTGGTCTTTTAACTGCGTGCTGATAAGGTCTGCTTCGTTCGCATAACCCAGCGATAAAAATCTTTGTGCACTTACCTGGTGTTTGATCTTTGACAGGCTCATGATATTCCAGGCAATGGAAACACCGGTCACATAATTGCTGCGCGTGGGGTTTAAGCCATCTGTAAAGCTTTTTGAATAACTGCCGCTATTTGCAGGAGAATAGTCATAACCGAAACCTGAGCCTTTTGACTGAAAGATACCGAACAGATTAACACCCGGCAATATGCTTTTCTTCAGATAGTCAGCATATTCATCGCTTGCCGTAACGCGGCTTTTATAAAACTGCACCTGCGGGTTTTGCGCTACATCAAAATCATCGTCGAAAACGGACGGGATCTGTTTGAAGAAGAAACCTGTATCCAGATCATATTCAACAGGCGGTGCATTCATTAATTGTGCAAGCAGGCTGCGTTGCTCCTGTTCTGTTGTTTGTGCATCTATCAAAGCAATTCTTGCACTGGAAACCTGTGCATTGGAGATAGATGAATCTACGCCTGCAATAAGTCCTGTCTTAGCCTTTGCCAGCACAACCTGCTGCACATAAGTTGCCCTGTCAAGATTAGATTGTGCGTTACTGATAAGTTTTTGTGCAATTAATAAATTAAGATAAGTGTCGGCAACCTTTACGCTTTGAATAAATTCTTCCTGCGCTATATCTGCAGAATCCTTGCTGGCACTGGCTTTAAAAGCTTCAATGCGCGATTTCAACCTGCCGAAAGAAAACACCTCCCAGTTGGTGTTCACTACATATTGGGAAGCAAAGCCTGCATGCCACACCTGCTCAGAATAAACCGGGCCGGAAGATGAAACACCGGCAATGCTGCCGGCGCTTAGCGGGCCGTACTGGCCATTCACCGTTCCGTAAGCATCCTGAAAGCCGGCGATTATATTAGGCAAATATTCATTTTTTGTATTGGCGACAAGCTCTTTGGAAGCCTTATAATAATTCTTTTTCGCCTGGATGGTTTGATAATTATTCACGCCATTGTGTATGGCATCGCTCAGCAATAAGGTTTGCTGCTGGGCATGCAGCGAAGCCCCAGCAAACAACAGCACAAACAACGAAAAATTATGTTTACGAACTCTTTTTTTCATAAAAACCAATTCAGTTTTTATGGCAGCTGAATCGTTTATTCTTATGCAATCACCGTTTCCTCTGTAATGATGGTTGCATACTTAAATGCTTTCTTTTGATCTTTATCTATTATGCTTTGCAGCAAATCTTCGTGCAACTGCTGCTTCTCTATAAACTTCGATGTGTCTTCCAGCAACACCGTGAACATCTTTTTTATTTGCACGGCAATGGTCCTGTACAGGTCTGCAAGAATTTCATTGCCCGATGCTTCTGCAACGGCTATATGAAACTCGATATCAATATCAATGCAAGCCTGTGTTTGCCGTTTCTCCGCGGCCAGTTTCCTTTTCTTCAGCAAAGAGGCCATGCGGGCAATGTCTTTCTGCGTTCTGTTCAATGCCGCCTTTTCTGCTGCTTTTACTTCCAGCAACTGGCGCACTTCGCGCAGGTCAGATTTATCGGCACGTTTCAGGCGCTGGTGCAAAGGCTCATCGAGGCCTTCATTAAGATTAATAAAAGTGCCCAGGCCTTGTTTTACATTCAGTAAACCGCAATTGGAAAGTATTCTAACCGCTTCGCGGATGGTAGAACGGCCAACCCTGAATTGTTCCATCAATACAGGTTCTGAAGGGAGCTTATCTCCCGACTTGAATTGCCCCGACTTTATAAACTGCTTTAAATTGCCTGCCACGGTATCGGCCAGCGCTTCGCGCTTAACCGGTTGGATTTTCGCATTCATCATATCATCTGATGAGTGCGAAAATAAGTACTTTCTATAAACTGAAAATTATTTTTTTGGAAATTGTGCGCTGCAAACAATAGGCGCCGGATTTTCATAACTGGCACTGTTTACCGGGATTCGCTGTTCGTTCACCCTTTTCCGCAGATGCGCAGAGGCTTCAGGTTTAATTTTTCAAATAGCCTTAGGGGGTATGTTTGGCAGTTGCTATTCAGGCATGTATTTATAATTTTCATGTTCAAAAAATTATTCCCTGCGAGGCGAAGACGCCTCGCAGGGCTGGTATATCGCCTCCGGCGATCATACTAAATGATTTCATGACACACGTACGCATAAGCGGCAGAAGTGTTTTTGAGCTCGCATCTTATGCGCAGCGGAATACAAAAGCATTCATGGCTGCCTTATAAATCAGATGCCTTACCCGCTACGGCAGTTACTGTTTAAACGACTTAACGTTCTGCAATACTTTCACTGCATAGCTTATGGCTTCAACCGGCGATTCAAACAGCTTTACATCCCCGTTTTCTTCTTTTATTGTTTCGCCATTGGCAGCATCTGCCGTTGGTTGCTGCAAGAAATAGGAAATGGTGAAATACTCCGTGGGGATAATGTTAGGGTTATCCCGGTGCGGCTTATACGGGTCAACCTTAAGCCAGACATTTTTTCCATTAATGGATTGGGCTTCTATCATAGTTACATATTTACAATAGAACTATAATACAAGAATGATACCTAACAGGTTTTTTGAATTGAAGGGGTTGATCCGGCCAGGCGGTATTAATTTAGCGTTGAGGGGCTGTCAGCTATGAGCTGTGAGCTACGAACCACGGGCTGCAAGCTTTCACGATTAACTTTATCATCCACGAAACACCTTAATCCTGTTGATCTTTTAATCTATTCAAATCCGGGTTCAGGCTACTCTGTTCTTAAACTTTTTACCGGGTTGGCCAGCGCAGCTTTCACAGCCTGGAAGCTTACGGTGCAGATTGCAATCAATAAGGCGCTCAACCCTGTAACAACAAATAACCACCAGGATATTTGAATACGATAAGCAAAATTTTGCAGCCAGGTGTGCATGATAAAGTACGCAACAGGGGCTGCCAGTATAAATGAAATGCAAATCAGTTTTATGTATTCTTTCGAAAACAAGAAAAGTATATCACTTACAGAAGCACCAATTACTTTTCTTATGCCAACTTCTTTTGTGCGTTGCTGTATAGTAAGTAACGTGAGGCCTGTAACACCGATTACTGCAATAAATATAATGATAGCTGTAAGTATATTTAATACATTGCTTAGCACAGCTTCCGTTCTGTATAAATAACCTATTCGCTCATCTAAAAAATGAGATTCAAAAGGATTGCCCGGTGAAAAAGTTTGCCATGTTTCTTTAATATGATTAACTGTATTAAGAATATCGCCCCCGGCAATTCTTACAGCAACATATTGCCCGCCATTTCTTAAAAAAATTGCCATGGGCTGAATGTTTTTGCGCAACGATTTAAAATTAAAATCATCCGCCACGCCAACCACTTCATACCGCACTGTTTTTATATCAAGTGAATTCAGGTATCGTGTATTTATAAAACTGCCTACAGGATTTTTAATGCCTAATTCTTTTACGGCTGCTTCATTTAAAATAATTCTTTGTGTGGTGTCATTATCCATTTGCCTGTTAAAATCTCGGCCCTGCAAAAGGTTAATTCCGAAAGTTTTAAAAAAATCATACCCGGCGCTAAAATTAGCGATCAGATGATCCGGTGTTCCTGCTTTATAATTGGCAGCTATAGGAAAATTATCATTACCGCTATTAGGATAGTCAGCACACACATTGGCTGAAAGTATGTGTGCATTCTTTTTTAATTCAGCAATATGACTCGTCCTGAAAAAAGTTGACACTTTTTTGTTTGATAATCCTACTGCAAGTTTACAGTTTATTTGTTAGTCCTGAATACCGTTTACAAATTCTATTTTGCATTGGAGATGAAACGGAAGTG
>NZ_JASGEX010000015.1:0-12253 GCF_047606085.1 Parafilimonas sp. | reverse complement strand
TTCGGCTCCGCTACGCCTCACTTCACTTCACCTGCCCGCGGGTTAACTCTCTATACAGCTACTAATAAGCTATTTACACAAAGAAATAAACACTACCGAAAACAAGAAATTCGGTTATTTGATTTTGAATCTCATTGCGGGCGAAACGTTGGCAGAACGCATAAGCAGAGAACGATTTAAAAATTACTACGACATTCAGCAAATTATTTCCGATGTTTTGAAAGGCTTGAATTATCTGCACAGCTTGCCGGAGCCGATTATTCATAACGAAATCACACCGCAAAACATCATGTTGGACTTGTCGGGCGATGTGCCGAAAGCAAAAATTATTGATTTTGGTTTTGCACGTTCGTTTCATTCTTCAACAAAAGCATACAACAAAGACGGTTTGAATTTGAATTATGTGGCTTCGGAATGTTTCAATGGTTTGTATTCGCCACAAAGCGATATTTTTTCAGTTGGTGCGGTAATGTATCAATTACTTTATAGTTTACCGCCTTGGTTCAAAAATGTTTCAAGATTTGTTGCAGACAGAACAAATGCCGAAGAAACCGTTTTGCAGGAAAGAAGCAAACCGTTGTCGTTTTCAAAAATTGCAAAAGATTTTATTGGCTATGAAGAAACAATCAATTTGCTTTTGAAAAAAGCATTGAGCAATGACACCGAAAATCGTTTTCAAAATGCGAATGAATTTATTCAAGCCATAAATGGCGAAATTGAAATTGAGGACATTGATACAATTCAGAAAGTAAAATCGGAAGACAAGCCCGAAAAGAAAATACAAAGCAAAAAAGCGAAAGGCAAAGGTTTTGATGCGATTGCAGGAATGAAAGAATTGAAAGCACAAATGCAGTTAGATGTAATTGATGCTTTGCATAGTCCCGAAGAATACGCAAAATATGGAGTTGCCATTCCAAACGGAATGTTGTTATATGGTCCGCCTGGTTGCGGAAAAACATTTTTTGCTAAACACTTTGCCGAAGAAGTCGGCTTTAATTTTTTGTTGGCTACGCCAAGCACATTGAAAAGCCGTTATGTAAATGCTACACAGGAAAACATTGCCAAAATGTTTGAGGAAGCCGAGAAAATGCACCAACCATAATTTTCATTGACGAGATAAACGAATTGTTGCCAAACCGAGATAGCGACAGCCACGAAATGAGCAAAAGTGCCGTAAACGAAATGTTGGCACAAATGGACAGAACAGGCGAAAAAGGAATTTTCATTATCGGAGCAACCAACTATCCCGATATGATTGACCCTGCAATGCTTCGTGCAGGTCGTTTGGATAAGAAATTTTATTTGTCGCCACCCGATTTTGAAGCACGAAAAGCAATGTTTGAAATGTATTTGAAAAATCGTCCGTTGGATTTTGGAATGGACTACGACCAACTTTCAAAATTCACGGAAAACTACGTTTCGGCAGACATTGAATTTTTGGTAAACGAAGCATCAAGATTAGCGTTGAAAACCAAAGCAAGAATTTCAATGAAAATTTTGGAAGAAATAATCAAGAACACAAAACCGTCCGTGCCTTTGCAGGAATTGAAAAAATATGAAATCATTAAAGCGAAAATGGACGGAGAAAACATTGAACAGAAAAACGAAAGAACAAGAATTGGGTTTAACACTAACAGAAATAACAATTAAATCGTAAAATATGGACACCATAACTTTTGACAAATTATTGCTGAAAACAGCGTTTTGCTGTATGGCATCAGACGGCAACATTGACAAAAGAGAAATTTCTCTCATCAAATCAATGTGCGAAAAATCCGAGTTGTTTAAAAACTTCAATTTTCAGGAAGAAATCAATCAATTGGTAACAGAACTCAACACAAACGGAAAAGCGTTTATTCAGCATTATTTTGACTTGCTGAAAACGGCTGACGTTTCGGAACAAGAAGAATTAACGTTGATTGATTTTGCTATTCAAACAATCAATGCAGATGAAGTAGTTGAATATTCCGAAATCAAGTTTTTCAAAAACATCAGACACCGTTTGAAAATTAGCGATGAGAAAATTTTGGTGAAGTTTCCCGACCTTGAACAATACTTGGAAGAAGATATTATCACAGATAGTTTTTTGGATAAAATCACAAGCCAGTATTTTGAAACAACGGAGTTGCCACAGTTTGACCTGATTACCATAGATACAAATGTGCCTGATAATTCGAACAAAGAATGATAAGAGAGTATAAAATAGTCCTTGCCACCCTCCTTTCCTCAGTAAATAACTTTTTCTATCGCCCTTAAATTTTAAAACAACAAAAAATGCCAGCACAAGAAAAAAGAATGTACACAGACGTTGATTTTCTGACATCGTTAAGACCCTATCGCAACTTTTCAAATACAGGGAGCCTGGCAAAAGTTGTTGATTATATTAACGATGAATTTCAAAAAGCAGGTCATGAAACTGAAGAGCAAAAATGGATTGCTGCCGGAACGGAATATACAAATGTAATTGCCTCCTACAATAAACATAAAACTAAGCGACTAATAATCGGTGCCCATTATGATGTGTGTGGCAACCAACCGGGAGCAGATGATAATGCAAGTGCCGTAGCGGGCTTGTTGGAAACTGCGCGTTTAATTTCAGAAAGAGCCCCGGATTTGGATTACAGAATTGATTTTGTTGCCTACTGCTTAGAAGAGCCTCCTTTTTTTGCTACAAATGAGATGGGTAGCTACGTTCACGCCAAATCTTTGTTTGATAATAACGTTGATGTAATTGGCATGATTTGTTATGAAATGATAGGTTATTTTTCAGATACACCCAATTCTCAAACATATCCATCTCCTGAGTTGGCAAAACTTTATCCGGGCACAGCCAATTTTATTGTAGTAGTAGGTATTGAGAATTTTGCTGCATTCAATCAACAAGTTTACAACAAGATGAAAGAGGTTGGCGAAATAGATGTACAGGTGATTGACTTTCCAAACGGCAACGGACTTGCGGGACTTTCTGACCAGAGGAACTATTGGAAGTTTGGATATAATGCTTTAATGATAAATGATACTTCATTTATCAGAAACCCAAATTATCATCAACCCTCTGATACTATTGATACACTTGACTTCCCTAAAATGATTGCCGTAATTAATTGCTGCTATAATGCAATCATTAACTTTTGAGGTAATACAAATCACATTCGGTTTTCCAATCTGAAAATCCTTTTTGTAAATTTCGGTATTCAAATACCAGAACTTAATGGCGAAGAATAAGAAAATAACAGTTCAGGATGTAGATATTGCACTTTATGAAGATAATCAGCAGGATTTTATTTCACTGACAGATATAGCGAGATATAAAGATGCAGAACATACAGACAGTATTATCCAAAACTGGATGAGGAACCGGAACACCATTGAACTTTTGGGTTTTTGGGAAACAATATACAATCCCGATTTTAAACCCCTCGAATTCGAGGGGTTTAGAAAGCAAGCTGGGTTAAACAGTTTTGTAATGACACCTAAACGCTGGATTGAAAGCACTAATGCTATTGGAATTACATCAAAACCGGGCAGGTATGGAGGAACGTTTGCACATAAAGACATCGCCCTGGAATTTGCATCCTGGATTTCGATAGAATTTAAGTTATTTGTTATCAAAGAATTTCAACGGCTGAAGGAAGAAGAAAGCAACCGGTCAAAATTGGAATGGAACCTTCAACGCACCCTGGCAAAAGTTAATTACCGCATCCATACCGACGCCATTAAAGAGAACCTGGTACCGAAAGAAATTACCAAACAACAGGCAGGTTTTGTGTATGCCAGCGAAGCCGATTTATTGAACGTTGCTCTGTTTGGAATGACCGCCAAAGAGTGGAGAGAACAAAACCCGGATGCGAAGGGAAACATCCGTGATGAAGCCACAATCGAACAGTTGGTAGTACTGAGCAATATGGAAAGCATCAATGCGCTCTTAATCAGAAAAGAATTTCCGCAGGCAGAAAGATTGACAGAACTGAACAAAGTTGCTATTACTCAAATGAAATCATTGTTGGGAAGCAGCAGTACAAGGAAATTGAAATAGGGCGTTGGTCACATTTCAATTTTCGCTTGAGAAATATAGATATAAGCCTTTTCATTTCTTTATACCTCACTAATTACCGGCAATCTTACCGTTTAAAAAAATTTAAACAATCGTTTAAGCCCATTCCTTACTTTTGCCGCTTATTTTATTTAAGCGTTTACACTTCCCGGTGTAAACCACTGTTTTACAGAAAGGAATGGAGATATGAGCAAGCTACCAGTAATAGTGTTATTGTCTTTATATTTTATTAACCCCGCGCAGGCACAGCAAAAACAGGATTCAATTTTAACAGCAGCTACTTTAAACGAATGTGTACAATATGCATTGGCGCATCAGCCGCGCATGCAACAGTCGCTGATTGATGAGCAGATTGTTGATGCCAATATAAAATCAAAGCTGGCCGACTGGTACCCGCAACTGAACCTCGATTATTCATTGCAGCATTATTTTAAAACGCCGGTTTCTGTAATAAACGGTACGCCGGTTTCAACCGCAGCAAAGAATTTTTCAACGGCTTATTTTTCTGCGACGCAGAATATTTTTAACCGCGATGTTTTGCTGGCAAGCCGCACCGCAAAAAATGTCCGCACAGAAGCTTCGCAGCTTACCACAGATAACAAAATTTATTTAACGCTTAATGTAAGCAAGGCTTTTTATGATGTATTGCTTTCGCAGCAGCAAATAGATTTGGTTAACCAGGATATAACCCGTTTGAGCAGAAGCGTAAAAGATGCTTTGAATCAATATAAGGCCGGTATTGTTGATAAAACAGATTATAAACGGGCGCAGATTTTACTGAACAATGCGCAGGCAGAAAAAAAGCAATATACCGAAGCCGTTAAGGCAAAGTTTTCTACGTTAAAACTGTTGATGGGCTATCCGCAAAATGATAGTTTTTCCCTGGTGTATGATAGTGTGCAGTTAAAGAATGAGATTTTTATAGATACGCTGCAGCAGGTAAATTATGAAACCCGTATAGAATACCAGTTATTAAAGACGGAACAAAGCCTTTTGCAATCAAACCTTAAATATTATAAGTGGGCTTTTATACCCAACATATCGGCGTATGGAAACTATAATTTTTACTACGCCAACAACGATTTTTCCAAATTATATAAAAACAATTTCCCGTCTTCTTATGTGGGCATTTCTTTGGGCTTTCCCATTTTCCAGGGCTTTAAAAGAACAGCCCAGATACGAAGCGCACAATTAACGCTTGACAGGCTGCAGTATAATTTTCAATCGCTGCGCGATTCAATACAATCAGAATATACGCAAACGCTCGCTGCCTATAAATCTGTGTTGAATGATTACAGCACACAGCGCGAAAACCTCGACCTGGCAAACGATGTTTATAATACCATCAACCTGCAATACAAAGCCGGCGTAAAAACCTATCTCGAAGTAATCGTGGCGGAAAGCGACCTGCGTGCCGCACAGGTAAATTACCTGAACGCTTTGTATGAAGTGTTGAGCAGCAAACTTGATGTACAAAAAGCACTGGGCATTTTAACTTATTAAGTATGAAACGCTCATGTAAAATGTATTCTTCACACAGGGAATGCCTGCCTGCCGGTGAGGCAGGTGTACCAGGGCGTTCCCTGCCCGACTGAATGGCTCAGGCGGGCATGAGACAATTGAAAAAATAAATATGCACGAATGAAACCGAGCAGGATAATGTTTCTCACACAGTGGGATGTACATAGCGAGGTTCCATGAGACAATTAAAAAATAAATATGCACGAATGAAACAAGGAGTACAGTTTTTAGTTTTTTCGGCGATGATAGGAGCTGCTGCATCCTGCGGCGCGAAAGAAGATAACAAACAGCAGCAGGCCCCGCCGCCGGTATCTGTAAATATTGATACGGTGCAGCAGGCGCCTGCATTATATTATGATGAATATCCTGCCACCATAAATGCATTGAACCAGGTGGATATTCATGCGCAGGTGAGCGGTTATATTACCGGCATTTATTTCCAGGACGGGCAGCGCGTTACAAAAGGGCAGCGCCTGTATTCAATAGACCAGCAGAAATATGCCGGCGATTATAACCAGGCCATTGCCAATTTAAACGTATCGAAGGCCAACCTGGCAAAAGCGCAGAAAAATGCAGACCGTTATCTGGAGCTGGATAAAAACGATGCCATTGCCAAGCAAACGGTTGATAATGCACTGGCCGATCTCGATGCAGCAAAAATGTCGGTAGAAGCAGCTAAAGCAAGTGCTGCAGCGGTTGAAACCAATCTCCGTTATGCGAATATCTATGCGCCATTCAGTGGTGTAATTGGTATTTCGCAGGTTAAACTGGGCTCGGCCGTTACGCCGGGCACTACCATATTAAACACTATTTCAGCAGAAGGCTCGCTGGCGGTTGATTTTGCGGTGGATGAAAAAGAGATTCCCCGCTTTGTAAAAATGCAGCAACAGGGCGGCGCCATTGGCGATTCCGTTTTCACCATTGCGTTGCCCGATGGCAGCGTGTACGCCTATCCCGGCAAGATTGCCCTGCTGGACCGCGCTGTGGACCCGCAAACGGGCACTATCCGGGCAAGGCTTGAATTTCCGAACCCACAAAGCATTTTAAAACCCGGCATGACCTGTAATGTGCGTGTAAAAAGCTATAACAATGATGCTATTCTTATACCTACAAAAGCTATTACAGAGCAAATGGGCGAATACTTTGTGTATGTATTGGGTGATAGCAATAAAGCGGTGCAAACAAAAATTACGGCCGGTATGCGTATTAACGATAAAACGGTTGTAAAAGACGGCTTAACCGCCGGTGAAAAAATTATAACCGATGGCGTGCAAAAAGTAAGAAGCGGCGCTGTTGTAAAACCGGCTTCGGATGCTGCTGTACAGGATAGCGTACCTAAACAGGCGCATTAAGCCAATAGCATTGCTGCAGTACAAGTGATGCGATCCCGCATCCAACAAGTGCGGGACAGGCTCCACCTGATGCTACAAGGTACTGCAGCCGGTAACCAAATAATTATTCAAGAAGAAGATTAGAGATGATTGCAGATACTTTTATAAAACGGCCTGTAACGGCAATAGTTATTTCGATCGTAATTGTATTGGTGGGTTTGCTGGCAATAATGGGTTTGCCGGTGAGCCAGTATCCTGAAATTACGCCGCCGCAGGTGCAGATAACCGGCACATTTACCGGCGCAGACGCCCAAACGGTGGAGCAAACCGTAACAACGCCTATTGAATCGCAGGTAAACGGTTCGCCGGGCATGACCTACCTGCAAAGCAACAGCACCAGCGATGGCCGCACTACCATCAATGCTTATTTCGATTTGAAAACCGATCCCAGCATTGCCACGCTTGATGTGCAGAACCGCGTAAGCATTGCATCGCCCAGTTTGCCGGATGAGGTAAAGCAATTGGGCGTAACCGTGCGCAAACGTAACCCGAGCATTTTAATGCTGGTGGCGATGTACTCGCCCAATGGCTCGCACAATGTAACTTTCGTTGATAACTACACCAATATTTATATAAGGGATGCCTTATTGCGTGTGCCGGGTGTGGGCGATATATTTACCCGTGCCGATGATTTTAGCATGCGTATATGGCTGCAGCCCGACAGGATGGGCCAGCTTGGCTTAACCGCATCGGATGTTACCAATGCATTAAAATCGCAAAACGTACAAATAGCCGCCGGTTCGGTGGGTGCGCCGCCGCAGCAGGGCAGCCAGGCTTTTGAATATACCGTTCTTACCAACAGCCGGTTGAGCACGGAAGAACAGTTCAGGAATGTGATTGTAAGAACAAACCCTTCAACAGGTGCCATCACTTATTTAAAAGATGTGGCAAGGGTGCAATTGGGTAAATTCAGTTATACCAGCAATTCTTTTGTGGATGGCAAACGTGCATCTTACCTGCTTATTTACCAGGCGCCGGGCAGCAACGCCCTCGATGTGGCCGATGGTATTTACAAGCAAATGGAAGTGCTGAAGAAATCATTCCCGCATGATATAGATTATATTGTTCCGTTTGAATCGGTTTCGGTGGTAAAGGTTTCCATTGATGAAGTGGTTGAAACCCTTATTGAAGCTTTATTGCTGGTAACATTGGTGGTGTTTTTATTCCTGCAAAACTGGCGGGCCACTTTAATCCCGGTGCTGGCTATTCCCGTTTCTATTATCGGCACATTCATCTTTTTTATCCCGCTGGGCTTTACCATCAATACATTAACCATGTTTGGTTTTGTGCTGGCCATTGGTATTGTGGTGGATGATGCGATTGTGGTGGTGGAAGCGGTGCAGCATTATATTGATTCGGAAAAAATATCGGCCAGAGAAGCCACGGCCAAAGCCATGCGGGATATATCAGGGCCGGTTGTGGCCATCGCTTTAATATTGGCCGCGGTGTTTGTGCCGGTTGGTTTTATACCGGGCATCGTAGGCCGGTTGTACCAGCAATTCGCTATTACCATTGCTATTTCTGTATTGATCTCTGCCTTTGTGGCTTTATCGCTCACGCCGGCTTTGTGCTCCATCATGCTGCGGCCCGAGCACAGAGAGGGTTCATCCCGCAACTGGCTGAACAGGTTTTTCTATAGTTTCAATAACTGGTTTCACAGAACAACGCAGAAGTATTCAAACGGCGTTCAAAAATCAATTAAGGGGTCACGTTACGTGGTTATTATTTTGATTTGCCTTGTGGTGGGAACGGTGTTTTTATTCAAATCTAAACCTACCGGTTTTTTGCCGCAGGAAGACGAAGGCCGTTTATACATTACCTACGAATTACCGGAGGCTTCTTCCACCGCCCGCAGCCTGGAAGCCCTGCAGAAGATGATGAAGATTGTTAGTTCAACGCCGGGCGTAGGCCATTTTGCCGCCCTGGGCGGTTTGAACGTGGTAACCTTTTCCAGCAAGAGCAACAGCGGCACCATCTTCACCCAGCTAAAAACCTGGGATGAAAGAAAAGATAAGGCCGAACAATTAAACGGTATTATTGCTTCGCTGCAAAAACAGTTTGCCGGTATTAAGGAAGCCAATATTGTGGTAATCCCTCCGCCGGCAATTCCAGGGTTAGGTTCCACCGGCGGTTTTACTTTTGAATTACAGCAGCAGCAAAGCACCGACAGCATCAAGCAGTTTGAACAGGTGGTGCAGTCGTTTGTCGGCGCCCTGAACCAACGCCCTGAAATAAGCCGCGCCTATACTTTCTTCACATCAAAAACGCCGGGCTACCAGGTTACGGTGGACAGGGACAAATGCGAAAAACTGGGCATTGATGTTTCTGATGTGTACAGCACGCTTTCTACTTTTTTAGGCAGCAGTTATATAAACGATTTCTCCATTTACGGAAGAAATTTCCGTGTAATGGCGCAGGCCGACAGTTCGTACCGCGCCAATATTCAAAACCTCAGCACGTATTATGTGCGCAACCAGCAGGGAGCTATGGTGCCATTGAGCACATTGATATCGTACAGAACGGTTGAAAACCCGCCATTGGTTTCGCACTTTAATATGTTTAGAACGGCAGAAATAAATGGCAATGCGGCAGATGGTTACAGCAGCGGCGATGCTATTAATGCTTTGCGCGAAACGGCTGCAAAGGTTTTGCCGGCGGGCTATGGTTATGAGTTTGGCGGTTTATCAAGGGAAGAAGTAAACGCCGGCAGTAAATCAACCATGATCTTTGCCTTATCTATTGTGTTTGTATTCTTATTCCTCGCTGCCTTGTATGAAAGCTGGAGCGTGCCTTTTGCTGTATTGCTCGCCGTGCCTTTGGGCGCTTTCGGCGCTATACTCACGTTGAAGTTTACACCAAGCCTTTCTAATAATGTATATGCACAAATCGGTTTGATAACGCTGATTGGCCTTGCCGCCAAAAATGCCATCCTTATTGTTGAATTTGCCAAAGAGCGTGTTGACAATGGCATGGATCTGGTTAAAGCTACCATGGAAGCGGTTCGGTTGCGTTTGCGTCCAATCTTAATGACTTCCTTTGCATTCATTCTCGGCGTATTGCCGCTGGCCCTGGCAACGGGAGCGGGCGCGCAGGCCCGTTCCACCATTGGGTTTACGGTATTGGGCGGAATGTTTTTTGCAACCCTGCTGGGCATATTCATCATTCCTGTTTTGTATGTATTGATTACGAAGATTGCCTACAGGAAGCGTTTAAAAAAACCGCAGCGGATAAATTTAAGTGAGTGATATAAGCTGAGAAATCAGGATGTAGCGCGAAAAAACGAAAACATGAAAGCCTGTTCTTTATGCCTTTCTGCATCCTCCAATGCAGGCGCCTGGCTTTCTATTCTTTTTCTTTTCCCGGAAAAAGCTTAAAAAATATCCCGGCTATCAAAGCATATACAAAGGCCGGGTTTACAAAACTCCTTGTGGAAATGAGAATGGGGCTTTAATAATATGGGCAGTATTTCATTTCTAAAGCCTTGTTCAGTTGTATTAAATCAAATCTGGCAGACATGATTTCGTTGAAAGACAGGTTTTTATCCTTGATGAGATAGTCTATATAAAGCCGGTATTTAAACTATTGAAAAGAAGACGAACCAATCTTTTGGTCAGCGCATAAGATGCGTATTCCTGTTGTACAATTAAATGAGCTTTCTTTTGCAATAAAATGAAGAAACTTAAATTACGCACTATAGAACTTGGCGCATCAGAAATTCTTTCAAGAGAACAATTGAAAAAAGTATTGGGTGGTAGTGGAAGTGGTTCTAGTACGGATGCTTGCGCTGGCAAATCAAGCACTATTTATTGCAGAAATGGCAGTGGTGAAATAGTAAAAGAAATTGAAGGAACTGGATGTCCTACTACAGGTGCTGGACTTGATAGTAGTTGTAGTGGAGTGACGGGATATGATAGAAGTACGAGTTCATGTACGTGTTAATTTTATTCGGTAACCATTTTTAAAACCATATTGCATGGTTTTGTTCCTGTGTTTATTGAATTTTAAAACAATTCTATGCAATATGGTTTGTTTGTTTAAAATGAATTTATTAAACTTTTTTGCATTGTTATACCATCTTATTCATAGATTGCTGAATGATGCATAGTAAATAATTTAAATGAAACTGACCGATCCATAAAGTGCAATATTATTATTATCCTAATAAGTAAAAATTAATTTACCCAACTTATATGACTATTAAAATGAAAACAATAGGATATACGTTTATGCTCTTGTCAGTTTATAATTGTGCTTATGCCAATCTGGGTTATTCTGATTCCACAACCATTGTTTGTATTTTCCGGGCGCCCGATAAGCCAACAGAATCATATTTTATTCCAGGTGTTAGAAAATGGAAAGCTGACTTTAGCAAATCAACCCCCATCAACTCTGCTAAAAAAATAAATGATAGCACATGGGAGTTAAAGATTGCAACACCAACAAATAATTTCAACCAGCTATACTCATTAGGCCTGATAGGGCCTACGTATGAGGTATTTCTGGACAATAAACCTGAAAAGCAACTTTTACTTATTGATAGTACTACGGACGATAACAGAAAGCCCTATAAAATCAGCCCGGGTATTAAAAATAAGTTTTCGTTTGGTATTGAATGGCAGAATGCTACCGAAAATTACCCTGTTCCGACCGACTCGGCCGACAATTCGAACCAGATTAATAAAATATTGCAGCAAGCCGGCAATTTTAAATACAAATACCGGCAAGAAATTGCACAAAGTGAAGCTTTTGCATCTTTCGTAAATATTCAAATATTGCGAACACTGTATGACCGAATATGGAACCCTTATGCAGAAACAGCCGCGGGTAAATTTTTAAAGGATTCCTTAAGGAGAGTTTTAGAGAGTGCAGTTCGAAAACCTATTGTATTTTCTTTTAATTCAACGCAACTCGGTTCATCTCTTTTATTGGAGAATAAAGGAAATAAATCAAATTATATTACTTCCATCCAGGAAGCAGTTAGCGGCGTACATTCTAATCTTTATAGCGATTTTCTTATATTCAGTAATTTCAAAAAAGCCACTTATGCCGGGATAAGCATGGATGAAATAAAAGAAATATTTAAATACTCCAAATCAAAAATAAAGGACCCGGAATTAAGCCATTCCCTTGAAGGAGAATTTCAACTGTATGTTAATGCACATCAACCATTGCCCGAAAACATAATGTTAAAGACCCAATTAAAAGACAGTTCTGATAATGTTTTATCCATGAAACAATTGATGACATCTTTAATGAATAAGGGAAAGCAAAAAATTGTAGTAGATTT
>NZ_JASGEX010000014.1:0-12659 GCF_047606085.1 Parafilimonas sp. | reverse complement strand
TTTATAATACTAAATTTAGCCCACACATTTTTTACATTTTCAGAAAAAACAGGTGTTCCTTTTTGAAAATGTAAAAAATTAGAATCCATTAAACCTGCATATTGAGTATTTTTATTTGTGTCAATTATATATTCAATATTATTGGAAATAAATACGATGTTATTACTGTCTGAAATTGTTATAGGCTGAGCGCTTAACAACGCTTTGTTTAAAATTATTAATAAAAAAAGTATAAACCTGGGTTTCATAATTAATTCAGATACCTATAAAATGAAAGGTATGATGGCTTTTGTTCTTTTTTTATATGTTATGTATGATTCGCCGAAATAAGCTATTAACTTTTGTTCTTCCACTTTTATTCTGAAGTAATATGCTATGCCCATAGCAATGCATGCGATTAAATATCCAACAAAGCTATCTAAAATAAGCGCCCCGCTCGTTATACACAAAAAAGCTCCTAAGTAGCTTGGATGCCTAACTATGGCGTATGGGCCCAAAATAATCAAATCGTGACCTTCTTTAATTTGCACGGTAGGTGTAAAGAAATTGCCTAATTGCATTATTGCCCAGACCCTTATCCAAATCCCCAGTATAATAAAAACGACACCTATCCAGCAGGAAATATAAAAATGATTCAATTCATTCTTGAAATAAGCCCAATCAATTACCGGCACCACTACGCTTACTATTGACATAATTAATATCAATAATACCGAAAACTTATCACCCTCTTTTTCCTGTTTTGTTTCCTGCATGCTAAACTCAGGCTGGGTTAACCAAAGCGCAAATACTACTATTTCAATTATAATTATTTTATAATGAAAGATTAATTGGGGTTTGAACAGTAAAGGCATGATTATAATAATAATGATATTAATAACTGCCGTTAATATTTTTTTCATAACAAGATCAGGGAATAATGATTTTAAACTCGTTTGGGTTTGCAGATTTTAGCTCAAGATCATAATGTACATCCACATACATATTTTTAAATGGAGACTTTTCTTTTACAATGCATTTTGGGTTTTCTCTTAAATAAATCATCTTTTCTCTGATTTTTGGCGCTGTTAAAGGTAATTGATCAAGTCCATCAGAAAAAAGAACTGTAGCTATCAGGTCTAATTTTGGATAGTAAAATGTTCCATTATTGCCTATAGATGTTAATATAACTCCTCCTATCCAATCTTTGAATCTTGTTGTAAAAGGCGAACACAAGGAAAAAAGTATGTTCAGGCCTATTGTTTTTGTTATAGCAACAGCCGTTATCGCGGGCATAAAACTACCGATACCCAAACCTGCTACTTCCTTGGAGTTCCATAAGCCGCACAGTTCGCAAGTTCCAAATTGTGCATAATGTTTTACTAACGAATAAATTTGCGAGTCCATATCGCCCACTGCTTCTTCAATGGGTAAAGGCGTAATACCATCAGCGCATTGAATTCTCGCACCGCCATATATCTTCATACCGTCTATAGATTCAACCACTACTACAAATACAGCAGGATTGTACATCCATTGATTTGTGTTTGTTGTAACATTTGTTATTCCATAAATAGTAAGAACCTTCTTATGACCATCAATAAATCTTAAACAGGTTTCAGAATCATCAATAGCTCTGAATGCTCTTATCCTGATTTCTTTTTCAGTTAACATTGTAATTTTAATAATAAGGCCAGAGGGCCTATGTAAAATAATGTGTGATTAATCAATTACATGGTTGTCATTTACAAAAAAATGTAACCCATCAAAAATTTGATTACTAAGCAAACAGTTTTTCAGGTATAAGATGCAATCAGTATTCATCCCTAAAAATCACGGTTTGCAATAATGAGCAATATTTCTCCTAATGTAATAGTAGAAAATGCCGCGGGTTACAAAGCTTTTATAAAAAAGAAATTTCTGCATTATTCCCTGCCGCCAAACCTTACAGGCCCGATGTCTTATCCCTGTTTCCATCGGAAAATTAAAAATTCAATTGCGAAATATTGCTTAATTGGTACTGATATAAAAAAATCTGAGCAGTAACTTCAGAACATTTACAATTACGCAATATTTTGCGATAATAAAAAATATTATTCTTTATTACAGTAACTTTATCCCTGTTCCAATAATCCTTTTTAAAAACCAAAGCATCATGAACGACAATAACAAAAAAATAAACCTGTTGTATATTGACGATGAACCACATAATCTTATAGCATTCAAAGCTGCCTTCCGGCGCGATTTTACTATTTTTATTGCTGATTCTGCTGTTGAGGCACGCAAAATAGTAGATGAAAACGACATTCACGTTATTTTAAGTGACCAGAGGATGCCTGTAACAACAGGAATTGAATTTTTTGAATCAATTTTACAAACACACCCGGAACCTATCCGCATTTTAATGACCGGCTATTCAGATATCAATGCCGTGATAGATGCCATTAACCGGGGACAGGTTTATAAATACCTCACAAAACCATGGAATGAAGATGACATCAGGATTTTTGTAAAAACCGCTTATGAAGTATTCATGCTGCGCCGGGAAAATGCCGAGCTTACCGAAAAGCTCGTGGTTGCCAATGGCAAGCTTGAGTTTATGGCGCGCCAGAGCCTCCTTTCTTAAAAGCTGTTTAAATTTTTTCGCACGGAGAATACAGAGCCGGCAAAGACGCTTTATTACGCTGTTTACTCCTTTGCTCTGTGCGAAAAATCATTAAAACCCTGTAAAGAATTAAATTTTACACACTCCCTGTGATTATACTGCCGCACTGTCAGTTGCAGGTAATAAATCAGTTGTTCACATAACTTAATAAGTCAGAAAGGTATTAAAATAAGATTTGGGCTTATTTTTGTTTCATTATTAATTCCACAATAAAAACAAAATATATGGCACTCGAATTTACGGATACAAACTTTGAAACAGATGTACTGAAGAGCGATAAATTAACAGTAGTTGATTTTTGGGCAGAATGGTGTGGCCCCTGCCGTGCCATCGGGCCCGTTATTGAAGAATTATCAAAAGATTATGCCGGCAAGGTAAATATAGGAAAAGTAAACGTGGATCTTAACCCTAACGTAAGCATGAACTATGGCATCACCTCCATTCCCGCCATATTATTCATTAAAAGCGGTAAAGTGGTTGACAAGCAAATTGGCGCAGTTCCAAAATCCATACTTGAAAAAAAGATTCAGGCGAATCTCTGATAAAAACGTTAAAAAAAGGCTGCCGCAAGCAGCCTTTTTTAATTGTACCATTCTGCAAAATAGATACAGGTTTTTCGCTAACTTATTTTAATTTGAGCGCTTAAACCATAACTTAATGCAAAGATTACAGGGCCTTGCCGGCATTGCGCTTATTCTCGGGTTAGCTTACCTCGTGTCAAATAATAAAAAGAAAATCAGTTACAGGCTTGTATTAAGCGGCATTGTGCTGCAAATAACCATTGCAATACTTGTGTTTAAGGTTCCTTTCATAGGCAGTTTTTTTCAATGGCTTGGCCACGGCATGGGCAGGCTGGAAGAATTTGCCCGTAAAGGCGCCTCATTTGTTTACGCAGGCGTACATGTAACCCAGCCCGATGGCAGCGCCGGCGATTATCTTAAAGGCGGTTTTGTATTTGCATTTAACGTTACGGCAACCATCATCCTGGTTTGCGCCGTTGTTGCTGTGCTCTATCATTTTAATATCATGCAGCACATCATATCGCTTATTGCAAGGGCCATGAATTTTATTATGCGTGTCAGCGGCGCTGAAGCGCTCAGCAACGTAGCCAGCGCTTTTGTGGGCCAGGTGGAAGCGCAGGTGATGATACGCCCCTATTTAAAAGGCATGACAAAAAGCGAACTGCTTGCCAGCATGAGCGGCAGCCTTGCCTGTATTGCCGGCGGCATTTTGGTAGTATATGCAAATATGGGCGCGCAGGCCGGCCTTGACCTTGCGCCAAAACTGATAACGGCAAGTTTAATGGCTGCGCCGGGGGCATTGGTCATTTCAAAAATTGTTTTCCCGGAAACGGAAGAAAGCGAAACCTACGGCCGCGTAAAGCTGGAAGTGCACAGCACATATACCAATGTAATTGACGCTATTTCCCACGGTGCGGCGGATGGTTTTAAAATTGCCATGAACGTGATCGCCATGTTAATTGGTTTTATTGCGGTTATCGCCTTATTAGACTATATCCTGCTGCACATTGGCCACCTGTTTAATAAAGATTTCGACCTTACACTGAACTATATTTTCGGCAAGGTATTTTATCCGTTTGCCTGGAGCATGGGCGTGCCGGCGCAGGATGTAAATAATGCCGCTACCCTGCTGGGACAAAAATTAACCATCAATGAATTTGTCGCCTTTCAAAACCTTACCAATAAATCAATTCCTATTTCAACAGACAAGGGATTACTCATTATCAGCATTGCAATATGCGGGTTTGCTAATTTAAGCAGCGTTGGTATGCAAATTGGCGGTATAGGCGCATTAGCGCCCGAGCGGAGAAGCGATTTAGCTAAATTGGGATTAAAAGCTTTATTCTGTGGCACTTTGGCATCTTACTTGTCGGCAACCATAGCCGGAATTTTAATGTAACTTATTAATTATCAAATTAAAAAATTATTTAACAGGTTACTTTTTACCGTTTCCGGTATTAATGTGTACAAAATACATCCTGCGATTGATTGCATCAGTTTCCCTGAGATTGATGCTTTCTTTTTATAAGGACTAAATAAATAAAATAGAGGAACAAGATTATGAACAAGAAGAAAAACATAGCCATTATTACGTCAGCAACTAATAAAACCGATCTCATTGAATGGTCTTATTTTAATAAAGATGTACTTAATAAACACGATATACTGGCATTAGGATCTGCCGCAAATATCCTGGAGGGTACCCTGAATAAAAAAGTGAATATGTCGGGGCAGGGTAAAACAGGAGAGCTGGCAGCACTGCGCAATCTGATAGAAAATAATAAAATTGATGCCGTTATTGTGTTTCTTGATGCCGAAGAATTTATGCACAACAGTGGTTTGCTCAGCATAACAGAGGCCGCAATAAAAAACAATATTATTATGGCAGCCAATAGAACCACTGCCGATTTTGTTATCAATTCAAAATTGATTGATAATGAATATAAAATAAATTTAGATGAAAAAAAAATAGCTAATAAAAATTCTTTTGCTGAGCCCAAAAATTACCCACTGGCCAAAGCAAGCTGATGAATTTCCAAACCCTGATTATGGACTTTACATTCCCGGTAAATAACAGGCTGTACAGGATAGCGATAAGCATATTCTTTTTTATAGCCGGCCTTACCAGTGCAAGCTGGGCAAGCAGGATACCAGATATTAAAACAAGCCTCCAATTAAGCGAAGCCGCGTTGGGAGGCGTATTGTTTGCAGTGCCTGCCGGGCAAATTGCAGGCCTGCCGCTCTCCGGCTGGCTCATTTCAAAATTCGGCAGCCGGCAACTATTGATCTGGGTATCATTATTTTTTCCGCTTACGCTCATTATGCTTTCGCTCACTGCATCCGTCTGGCAACTGGTGGCCGTTTTATTCTTTTTTGGCTTTTGGGGAAACCTGTTTAATATCTCCATGAATACGCAGGCGGTGGGCATTGAATCTCTCTATGGCAGATCAATTATGGCATCTTTTCATGGCTTGTGGAGCCTTGCCGGTTTTACCGGCGCCGCATTGGGCAACTTTTTTGTATCGGGAAAAATATCCCCGCTCATTCATTTTTCTGTAATTGCAGCTTTAACCTTGTTATTGGTTTCATTTTTCTATAAATACACTTTACCGGATAATAACAGGTCTGCGCAACAGCAGCCTGCATTTTTTGTAAAGCCCAATAAACACATCCTGCTGTTAGGGTTTATAGGATTTTGCTGCATGATCTGCGAAGGCTGCATGGCCGACTGGTGCGGCATTTATTTTCATGAAGTTATCAATTCACCCATTAAATACATAACCCTGGGTTATGTTGCCTTTACGGCTACCATGGCTACCGGCAGGTTTATAGGCGACAGGCTTATTACAAAATTTGGCGTGGAAAAAATATTGCAATTAAGCGGTGTTTTTATAGCGTCCGGCTTTGTCCTGATCATTGTATTCCCAGCTTTGCAGATTGCTGTAACCGGCTGTTTACTGGTGGGTTTTGGCGTTTCCTGCGTAGTGCCGCTGATATATGCTTTGGCCGGCAGGTTAAAAGATATGTCGCCGCAGTTTGCCCTGGCGGCCGTTTCCACCATAAGTTTTCTTGGCTTTCTGGTAGGGCCGCCGGTTATTGGTTTTATTGCCCAGGCTTCCAGTTTACGGTGGTCGTTCACTGTGGTTGCCCTGCTTGGCTTTTGCACCACCTTACTGGCAGGAAGAATAAAAAAGATTATTGGATTTTAATATTTAGGAAGCGGCCGCCACCGCTTCAATTGTTTATTAGGCGTTCCTGCATTATCTTTCGCCCATAACAAATACTTCCAATATGAATGATTTACTAAAGCGCTCGATTGAAGCTGCAATTAATGCCGGCAAAAAAATCCTGGAAGTTTATGAAAACGAATTTGAAGTAGAAACCAAAACCGACAACTCTCCCTTAACCGAGGCCGATAAAAGAAGCCATCATGCCATTAAGGATGCACTGGCGCCGCTTCATACTGATATGCTGAGTGAGGAAGGCAAGCTGCTCTCCTACGAAGAAAGAAAGGGCTGGAAAAAATTCTGGCTTATTGATCCATTGGATGGCACAAAGGAATTTATTAAACGCAATGGCGAGTTTACTGTAAATATTGCCCTTATTGAAGATGGCTATCCTGTGGCAGGCGTTGTGCATGTGCCGGTTACAGGCAAAACATATTATGGCTCGGCAGAAGCCGGCAGTTTTGCCTTTACCTACGATGCGGTCGCAGCTACTTCAGTCGGGGATTACATGAGCAATGCAGCAAAGCTGCCCGATGCCCAGTCTCCTGCAGTTTATACGGTTGTTGCCAGCCGCAGCCATAATACGCCGGAAACAGAAAGCTTTATTCAAGAAAGAAGAAAACAGCATGGCGAGGTTAACTGCATCAGTTCCGGCAGCTCAATAAAATTATGTTTGGTGGCAGAAGGCAAGGCCAATGTTTATCCGCGCCTTGCACCCACTATGGAATGGGATACAGCGGCAGGCCATGCCGTAGCTAAATTCGCAGGTTGTAACGTTTATAACTATAACACAGGTAAAGAATTGGAATACAATAAAGAAAATCTGCTTAATCCCTGGTTTGTTGTAGAGCGCAATTGATTATTGTAATAAACCACAGTTGTTAATGAATGAAAAACACAGGCAGAAGCAGGCTCCCTTTCCAAATGCTTTTTTAGCAGGCGTACAAAAAGCCGGCACCACCACCTTAAACGGCTGGATCAGCCAGCATCCGCAGGTGTATTGCTATAATTCTTTAAAAGATATACCGCTTTTTGTAAAGTTTCCCCAACCGGAACAACTGAATAAAAGGCTCTTGCTCGAAACGCCTGCCTATAATAAAGAACCTGTGGTTTTTCATTCGGCAGTTAACTATATTTTTTACCCTTCCCTTTTGCAGCAGATTGCTTTAAAGCAGCCTGCTGCAAAACTGATCGTCATATTGCGCAACCCGGTTACACGGGCTATATCTTCTTATTTTTATTTCAGGAAGATGATGCGGGAAAAAAGGGATATGGAAACGGCGCTCATATATCAGCCTCAAAAAAAATTTGAAATAACAAGAGACAATAATGATTTCACTTATATAGAACATGGGTTTTATTATGAACAAGTGAAAAATTGCCTCCGCTGTTTTCCAAAAGCGCAATTGCTTGTACTGGATTATGATGACCTGGAAAACAATCCTGGAAAACTTTTGCAGGAGGTTTTCCATTTTCTAAATATTGATGAAAAATTCAAACCCAGCCTGATTGCAAAAAATATTACAGGCGAATTAAAGAGCCGATACCTGCAGCAAAGGCTTGTAAAAAAAAGCGGTTTCCACAAATGGATCGTGGATAATTTAATTGACCCCTGGCTGCCGGTTAACAAAAGAAAATTGCTGAAGAACAAAATGTTTGAGCTGAATACATCCAGATCCGGCAAACAGGCTGCACCTGTTTGGGCGGAAGAAGAAACAATAAAAAAAATACAGGAGAAACTAACCGGGCTTTACCTGCATGATACAGCTAATCTTGATGAATTGCTGCATACGGATTTTTTTTCAAAATGGTTTGCACATGATATAGTGCCCAAAGAATAATAATCAGGCCGCTTATGTATAAAATAGTACAGGTGGTGCCGGCATTAGGCTGGGGAGGAGCGCAGGTTTTTTGCATACAACTGTGCAATGCGCTTGCAAAAAAAGATGGTTATGAGGTTACCTTAATTTCCATGTACCATCATAACCCTCAAAAACACCTGCCGCTCTCAATGCTTGATGAAAAGGTAAAATTTATTACGCTTGGTAAAAAACCGGGCATTGATCCCGGCATGTTCTTAAAGATCTGCCAAACACTTAAAAACATCAGGCCAAATGTGGTGCACACGCATTTGCATGCAGGTTATTATTGCTTTTATGCTTACCTGCAGCTGACATATCCTTATAAAAAAATTCATACACTGCATAACCTTGCCAAAAAAGATGCGCCACTGCATGGCCGTAAAATGTTTAAATATTTTTTCAAAAGAAATATAATTGAAGCGGTAACTATATCTGAAGAAGTGCATGCAAGCGCAGTAAAGGAATATGGCGCCTGCGTTAAAACACGCATCCCAAACGGATCAGACAAAATAAAGCCTACCGCAGCTTTAAAAGAAACCACAGAAAAAATAAACAGCTTAAAGAAAAACAGCAGCACAAAAGTTTTATTAAACGTGGCAAGAATTACCAGGCAAAAAAACCAGCAGCTTTTGCTGGATGTGATGCGCCATGTTACAAACGAAAATGTTATTGCCGTTGTTTTGGGTGATTATGTGACTGGTGATAAAGCCATTTACGATGCGCTTATTGCAGGCAAGCCTTCTAATGTTCACTTCCTGGGAAAAGTTGCCAACGTAAGTGATTATTACCTGAACGCTGACGCTTTTGTGCTTACCTCAGTTTTTGAAGGCATGCCCATAAGCCTCCTGGAAGCATTATCTGCAGGCGTTATACCGGTTTGCACGCCGGTGGGCGGCATCATCAGCATCGTAACAAAAGATACAGGTTTTTTAAGCGACGATATAAGTGAAGCCTCCTTTTATAAAGCATTAAGGCTTTATCTTGATTCAGATGAAGCATCCATTCAAACATTAAAAAACAATGGAAAGCAATTATATAATAAGGAATACAGCATGCACAGCTGCGCTGATAAGTATGATGCACTATACCATTCAGTATGATGTTTCTGAAAAACAAATCAATAATTGTTAACTAAAAAAAAGCGCAGGAATTAATGATTTAAAAAAAATTCAATTTTATTTGCAGCGCATTCAGGCAAGGGAACATTAACCAATAACATATAAGCTCTTATGTTCTTCAGGAATAAAATTCTGAAGCCTTATGATTATCCAATGTTTACTCCAACGTGCACTGTTTATATTTTACAATTAGTTTTTTAATGAATCGTATTCGAAACATCAAACCAAAATTTAAATTATGAAAATTGTTGTAGTAGGCACCGGGTATGTTGGACTTGTAACCGGGGCATGCCTGGCCGAAGTAGGCACAGATGTTATTTGTATTGACGTAAATAAAGAAAAGATAGAGAACCTTCAAAAAGGCATTCTTCCTATTTATGAGCCTGGGCTGGATGTGATCGTAGAAAGAAATTTTAAAAAGGGAAGGCTACATTTCAGCACGGATCTGAAAGAAGCAATTAAAGGAGCTCAGATTGCATTTATTGCAGTAGGCACACCTCCGGGTGAAGATGGCAGCGCCGATCTTAAATATGTATTGCAGGTTGCAGACCAGGTGGGCACTTATATGGATGGTTATTTAATTGTTGTGACCAAAAGCACAGTACCGGTAGGCACGGCATCCAAAGTAAAGAAGGCAATAAAGACAGCGCTTGAAAAGCGGAACAGTGAACTGGATTTTGATGTGGCATCCAATCCGGAATTTTTAAAAGAAGGCGCCGCCGTTGACGATTTTTTAAAACCAGACCGCATTGTTATTGGCGTTGAAAACGAAAAAGCCAAATCATTGCTTCACCAGTTATATGACCCCTTTGTATTAAACGGGCACCCGGTTTTGTTTATGGATATCCCCTCTGCTGAAATGACAAAGTATGCGGCGAATGCCATGCTTGCTACAAAAATTTCTTTCATGAATGAAATAGCCAATTTGTGCGAACGTGTGGGCGCCAATGTAAACGAAGTGCGTAATGGCATTGGCTCAGACCCGCGCATTGGCAACCGCTTTATTTACCCGGGCATTGGCTATGGCGGTTCCTGTTTTCCAAAAGATGTGAAGGCATTGATACGCACCGCCCGTGAGTATGCGTACAACATGCGCATTCTTCAGTCGGTAGAAGATGTAAATGATGATCAGAAAAAAGTGATCTTCGAAAAAATAAAGAAACATTACGGCGACGACCTTGCAGGCAAAACGTTTTGCCTCTGGGGCCTTTCGTTCAAGCCACAAACGGATGATATGCGGGAAGCGCCTTCCCTTGTTTTGATTGATGCCCTGCATGAGGCCGGCGCTGCAGTGCAGGCTTACGATCCTGTGGCTATGAAAGAGGCCGAACACCTGGTGAATGGCAAAGCTGTTTTAAAAGAAAATGAATTAAGCGCTGCCGAAAATGCGGATGCAATTATTCTCGTAACAGAGTGGCCCGAGTTTCGCCTGCCCGACTGGGATTCGATCTTAAAGAAGATGAAGGGCAAAGTAATATTCGACGGCCGTAATATTTATAAAAGCAGGGAGATGAAAAAACTTGGCTTTACGTATTATGCCATAGGCAGAGGCGCAAAAATATAGTTCAATATACTATACAAAAAAGACGGGATTTTCTATTCCCGTCTTTTTTGTACTATTTAGTTGCATTTCAGAATGGCAGATCGTCACCGGCTTCATTTATCTCATCGTTGCTATTGGATGATGGCTGGCCGGCATAACTGCCGCCGCCGGCCGATGTTTGATATGGCCTTTCCTGTGGTTGCCCGCCGCCATTTAATCCCTCGGCACGGGATCCAAGCAACTGCACACTTTGCACACGCAGGCTTAATGATGCGCCGCTTTTGCCTTCATTGGTTTGATAGGTGCGCACTTCAGGCGTACCTTCTGCATATACCTGCGTGCCCTTCTTTAAATAGGGCGCTATGCCTGTTCGGTCGGTCCAGTAGGCGCATTCAACCCAGGTGGTTTTTTCTTTTTGAACGCCGGTGCTATCCTTAAATTTTTCCGTATGAGCAACATTAAAATTTATTACATTTTTTCCATTTACTGTGTTTACTGAGCAATCTTTGCCAAGATTGCCAATTACCATTAATTTAATCATAGCATTTATTTTTTAGGACTGTGAATGTAAGGGAATTAAAATAAATGGTGAGATTAATAATGATGTAAATGTGCAGGAAACCTGTTCTCATGCAGCCATGGCAGGAAATATTTTAACCATTTACAATGATTGTTTTACAGCCAGGCTCATTCGGTTGAGGCTTGCCTGGTTTTCATACAACTGTACAACTGCAAAAACAGCAGAACGCTTATCTTCTTCATGCAAAAAAGACTGTCCTGTTTTGGAACAGCCTTTTTTCTGCTATTGAATATCAATTTTTATCATTCCCTATTTCAGCTCCTTAAGCTTAATATTCCTGTAGGCAACCCGCATAATATGGCCTGCATGCATTTGCAGGCCTATTAACCCGTCTGCTTTGCGGTTAGCCGTATCATCGTCTGTAACATCGCACATTAATACGCCGTTAATGTAATGCTGCAAATGATTGCCTTTGGCCACAATGCGGCAGCTATTCCAGCCGCTGTTTATTTTGGCTTTTAAAGAATCAGGGTTGCCCAATGAATCATTTATTACAGCAACAGACCATACATTGTTTTTTGCCAGTTTGCTGATGGAATCAGTTACCAGCGGCAACGTTACTTTCTGCCCACGAAAAGCTACGATGCAACGGGCCCTTTCTTCATAATTCTGGCCGGTGTAGGTATTAGCGCCGTCAATATCCATCTGATAACCTCTTAATCCAAATGGAACACCTTCCACTTCTTCACTCCTGTATTGAATACCGCTGTTGCCTTCAGCAGAAATTTCATATTCTGCCGTAAGCTCGAAGTTACCGGGCTTTCCATCTTTCCATATTAAGAAAGTATTTGATTTTAATGGTGTGGATGCAGGCGTTACCTCTCCTACTATGGCCCCATCTGCCACATGCCATACGGCCGTATCGCCTTCCCAGCCACTTAGCGTACTGCCATCAAACAGGCTTACAAAACCTGCAGAATCAGGTAAACCTTGTGCTGTACTCTCTGCATTGCTGTTGCTATTGGCAGAATGGCAGCCACTAATAATAAAAGCTATTGCCAGCATTGCGAAGCCATATAAGCTTACAGGAAATTTTGCATTTTTGGTTATTGCAACCATAACAGTTTAGATTTATTTGTATGATAAGATGAATAAACTTATTAACGTGAGCCCTGGATAAGAAAAGATTAAAATTTTCAAATTGACCTCACCTAAATCCTCTCC
>NZ_JASGEX010000013.1:0-3877 GCF_047606085.1 Parafilimonas sp. | reverse complement strand
TTTGCCTGGATAGATACCAACAGAAGAACATCTAAGCATTATGAAAGATTGAATGACACAGGAGTAGCCATGGTACATTTAGCCGCTATACGAATTATGCTGAAGCGTTTTTAGACAGCTTCTTAGGGCACATTTCAAATTTTCGCTTCATACGCGGCACTCCGGTCGGTGTATCACCGACCGGTAGCGGGTTCTACAGGTGGGTGTCACCATTCACCTGCGAAAATTTGAAATATACCCTTTAACTAACCCTGCATTATTTACTTTTTCTGTAATTTTAAATTCGTTAATTATTACGCTGAATTAAATTCAATTTTATGAGAGGAGTAAACAGGGTGATGTTGATTGGGAACCTGGGCAAAGACCCGGAGATACAATGCCTTGAGAAAAACATCAGCGTAGCAAAATTTCCGCTTGCTACCACTGAAACCCATAAGGACAAAAACGGCAGGCTGATTTCGCAAACAGAATGGCACATTATCGTATTGTGGAGAGGGCTTGCAGAGCTTGCACAAAAATACCTTCATAAAGGAAGCCTTATTTATGTAGAAGGCCGTCTGCGCACACGCAGTTGGGAAGACAGGGATGGCAATAAAAAATTTGCAACGGAAATTGTGGCAGATAACCTGATAATGCTTGATAAGAGAAATGACAGCGGCGGTAGCTTTACATCGTCCCTGCCCCAGGATACAGAAGGGCTGGAAGATTTTAATGCCAATGATGGCCCCCCGGCAGATGATGAACCAACCGGCACATTGCCTTTTTAAGTATTTTGCAGGAAGCTGATACAAGATTGATGTAAAGCATCATAACGAAAATTTTATACTATTGGAAATTCCATCGCTGCTGTTTTCATTTTTGCAGATACATACCATTGATTCGCAGGCGACCACCGTACTTGTTTTCCTGCTTATTGCCTGCATGCTGCTATCGTTTGTGGTGTCTGGCGCAGAAGTAGCTTTTTTCTCGCTTAACTTTAAAGAGATCAACCTGCTAAAAACCAAAGAGCAATCTTACTACAAGCGTGTTATTGACCTGCTTGAAGACCCCAAAGGCTTGCAGGCGTCTCTGCTGATTGCAAACATTTTCTCCAATATTGCCATCATCATCATATCAAACCAATTGCTCGATACCGCATTCCTCTTAAATAACCCTCCGGCTTTTATTGTACAGTTTTTAACCAAACTGGTTATCGTTGCAGTTATTATTGTACTGTTCTGCGAGGTAATGCCCAAAATATATGCCGGCCAGAACAACATCAGGTTTCTTAAAAATTTTGGCCTTCTCACAGAAGGCATTTATTATATTTTTCACAGCATGGGCGGCTGGCTGGTTAAGTATTTTGATGTTATGGAAAAAAGGCTTTCCGATAAAAATAAGTCCAGTTACAGCATGCAGGAACTGGATCATGCCATTGATATAACAACCAATAATGCCGCTTCGGAAAAAGAAAAAAATATTTTAAAAGGCATTGTAAAGTTTGGTAACATTACGGTGAAGCAAATTATGCGCACAAGGCTGCACGTAAGCGGCATAGAATACAATACATCGTTCTTCAACCTGCTGCAACAGGTTGAAGAGCTGCATTACAGCCGTTTGCCTGTATATAAGCATAACCTTGATGAGATTGTTGGCCTCATAAATACGAAAGATCTGTTACAGCATTTAAACAGCACGGAAGATTTTGACTGGCACAGCCTGCTAAGGCCCATTACCTTTGTGCATAGCCATAAACTGATTGACGACCTGTTGCACGAATTTCAGCAGAAGCGGATTCATTTTGCCGTTGTGGTTGATGAGTTTGGCGGTACCAGCGGTATTGTAACGCTCGAAGATATTCTGGAAGAAGTAATAGGCGATATACACGATGAGTTTGATGAAGAAGATATTGAATACACAAAGGTTGATGACAACACCTATATTTTTGAAGGCAGCATAATGATTTACGATGCCTGCCGCATCATGCAGTTGCCGCCAAATACATTCGATCCTGTAAGAGGTGAAAGCGACTCGCTTGCCGGGCTTGTGCTGGAAATAGCCGGCGAAATTCCGCAGCAGAACCAGGTAATTACCAGCGGGGATTTTGAATTTATTGTCCTGGAAATTAATAAAAACCGCCTGCAGAAAATTAAAATCACTATTAAGCCGCAGCATGATTAGAGGTCAATGGTCAACAGTCAACAGTCAACGGTTAACGATCAAGAAAACCCCGTCTCTTGCTTTACACATACTGCTTCTCATTTGCTGCAGTTGCAATTCTCCATACATACCCAAACCGGCAGGTTATTTCAAAATAGATTTTCCTGAAAAAAAATACCAGGAGTTTAATAAGCCGGGCTATCCATATACATTTGAGTACCCTGTTTATGCAAACATTATAAAAGACAGCACCTTTTTTGATACAGCAGCAGAAAACCCCTGGTGGATAAACGTGGACTTTCCGCAATTTAATGCGCGCATATATTTAAGCTATAAGGTCATTGGCAGGTATAAATTAGACAGCCTGCTTAACGATGCCTATAATCTTACCAACAGGCATTCCATAAAAGCAAGTTTTATTAACGATTCGATCATGAACACTTCCGGCAATGTGCATGGAACTTTTTTTAATGTGGAAGGCGATGTGGCAACGGCCGACCAGTTTTTCTTAACCGATTCAACAAAAAATTTTATCAGGGGCGCTTTGTATTTCAATGCCACGCCTAACCAGGACTCCCTCCGGCCTGTAAATAAATTTCTGGTAGAAGATATGAGACACCTGATTAATACCTTTCGCTGGAAATAATCTTTGCCTGCAATTAAAACCACCGGGGTTTGGTTAAACCGTTTACAAATTCGAAAGCGCACAGGATAATTACACCACAAACCTTACACCTTAAACTTTATACCTTCAACTTTAAACAGCTTTTATGGTTTAATTTTGGTGTTTGAATTATTTTATAACATGATTGTAATAGATAACAAATTAGTAAGCGATGAAATTGTGGAAAAGCAATTTGTGTGCGATCTGGTGAAATGCAAGGGTGGCTGCTGTGAAGATGGCGATGCGGGCGCCCCCCTGGAATTAAATGAACTGGATGAACTGATTCATAGCTATGAAATTGTAAAACCCTATCTTACCGAAGCCGGCATACAATCAATAGAAAAGAATGGGAAATATTTATATGATAAAGAATTTGGCTGGGTTACGCCAACCATAAAAGGTGCTATGTGCGCGTATGGTTTTAAAGATGAAAATGGTATTATAAAATGCGGTATTGAAAAAGCATATAATGAAGGAAAAATCAACTGGAAAAAACCCATAAGCTGCCACCTTTTTCCTATTCGTGTAAGCAAAAGCAGGGAAGATAAAGACCTGGAATATTTGAATTATGAGCCCCGCCCCGATTTATGCAGGGCTGCATGCAAACTCGGCAGGCGCCTGCAGGTTCCCGTGTATGTTTTTTTGAAAGAATCTATCATTCGCAAATACGGGGAAGAATTTTACAATGCACTGGAAGCTTCGGCGAAATATGCTGAAGCGAATAAATAATATAACATAGGCAGATTTGGATTGTGTTTAAAAGCAGAGCAGGCAATTAAGAATAGCAGGTAGCGGTCAGAATTCAACTAACATTAAGCCAAGAATGATTGTCAATGATGACAAGATTACACGCATTCATGTTTCACGAATTCACAACTTACTATTCACCATTCAATGCCGTTTAGTTAAGGGATGTTTGTAAAGTCCCTCCCGACCATTCGGGAGGGATTTAGGGTGAGGTCAAACAAGGGTTAACTATACTAAGTTGCTTTAATAATTCCGAAATTAAATTGTAGTAAAGATATCAGCTCATCCAATTGATATTCGAGATTAGAGAAGAACTGCTCAATTGCC
>NZ_JASGEX010000012.1:0-8737 GCF_047606085.1 Parafilimonas sp. | reverse complement strand
CTTTAGCCTAGGTTTTCCAGACAATAATGATAAATAACCTGCCATGCCATTTTATTTCTTTTCACACAACAGAAAGATTAAAATAAGTTTCTTTGCACCCGTCTGAGGTATTCGTCAGCACAATTGTACTTACAAAACAGCCTGGAATTAACTGCCCATTTACATGAAAAAGATTGTTTTTCTGGCCGGCTTTATTATTTGCACTGCCAGACTTTTTGCAAATGATACATTGATATTTTCGATTCGGAATCCCTATTGGGCCATAAAAAGCATGGGCGGAAATTATATCCGCAAGGTGATACCAACGGCCGACAGTGGTTTTTTTACGCTTGATTATAACGGAAGCAGCCTGGTGGCCAGTGGCTTTTACAGGGATACAGGCTTTGAAATAAAAATTTACACGCACTATTTTTATAATTCCGGCAAAGGTTTCCTGCAGGAAATAAAATGTTATGATGAAATGGGCAGCCTTACGCTGCATGCTGAAATGAATAAGCACAGCGACACTATCTGGCGCCAAACATTTAATGATGATGTGGTAACCAGCGCCAGGCTCTTCCCGGAGAATGAAGCAGACCGCACCATCTTTTTCTCCATGCAAAAGCCTGCCGTATTTCCAGGCGGTATAGTGGCATGGCGAACGTATGTTTCTTCTAACCTTCGCTATCCCAAAGAGGCCATTAAAAAGAAAGCAGCGGGAAGTGTGCTGGTTGAATTTACGGTATCAAAAGAAGGAAAAGTAGCCAATGCAAAAGCCATTCAGTCTTCAAATGCCTTATTGAATGCAGAAGCTGTGCGGCTTATAAAAAATTCACCCGGCTGGATCCCGGCCGAGGAGAACGGCAGCAGGGTAAACACTGTACAGCGGCGGTCTGTTATGTTCAGGTTGTGAAGTGTTGAAAGAATTAAAACCTTAAATGCCTTACCGTTTCCTCCTTGTTGATCAATTGTTTCAGGCTGTCAATACCTATATTCAGGTGCCGCTGCACATATTGCTCTGTAATTTTTTTATCGCTTTCACTTGTTTTCACACCTTCGGGTATCATCGGCTGGTCACTTACCAGCAACAAAGCGCCGGTGGGTATTTTATTGTAAAAGCCCACCATGAATATAGTGGCCGTTTCCATATCAATGGCATAAGCGCGAATTTTAGCGAGGTATTTTTTAAACTCATCATCATGTTCCCACACGCGCCTGTTGGTGGTATAAACGGTGCCCGTCCAGTAATCAATTCCATAATCCCTGATGGTGGTTGAAATAGCTTTCTGCAGGGCAAAAGCAGGCAAGGCCGGCACTTCAGGCGGAAAGTAATCGTTGGATGTTCCCTCTCCCCTTATAGCTGCAATCGGCAGTATAAGATCGCCAAGTTTATTGCGTTTTTTCAGGCCGCCGCATTTGCCTAAAAATAAAACGGCTTTGGGGCTGATGGCCGATAACAGATCCATTATTGTTGCCGCTCCGGGCGAGCCCATTCCAAAATTGATGATCGTGATTTTATCTGCTGTGGCGCACTGAAAAGGTTTATCAATTCCTGTAACTTCTGTATTGAAAATATCGGCAAAACTTTTTACATAATTACTGAAATTGGTAAGCAGTATGTATTGCCCGAAATCTTTTAAAGACTGGCCGGTGTAGCGGGGCAGCCAGTTATCAACTATTTGCTGTTTCGATGTCATGCACAAAATTAATGGTAAGTAAAGTTGCGTGTATTATTTTTTAGCGCAACAAAACTTATTGTATGCGCAAAACACCAGCGAAAATAAAACTTAGCCCAGGTTGTGAAAAATGGCATTTTTGAATTCAACCGACATTAGAAAAAGGCCATCGGGCGATACTGAAAAATCTGCAGCGGCAGGGTCTTGCGCTTCAAAAATATCAGAAAGGTCAGCGATGGTTTTATCGTGTTTTGAGAGCTTAAGCATGGTGCCAGCAAGGCCTTTAACCATGCCGCGTAAAAACCTGTCGGCCTTTACTTCATATCGCCATATATCATCTTCAAAAACCCATCTTGAATATTCAATATGGCATCTGAAGGTTTTAACCTGCGTTTTCTTTTTGGAGAAGGAAGTAAAATCGTTGAATGTGGTGATGGAGGTAGCCAGTTCCTGCAGCAAATTTATATCGGCCTTAAAAGGGTAATAATAAGCCCGGTTAAAATAGAAAGGGTTTTTAAAGCGGGTTATGTAATAATGATAGGTTCTTGAAGTTGCATCAAAACGGCAATGCGCTTCGGGTTTAACTTCAATAATATTCTTTACAACTATATCGTAAGGCAATATGGCATTAAGGCTGTAAACAGCTTTATTGCTTATTTCAGCATCGGCATCAAAGTGAAAGAAATTTTGTTTGGCGTGCACGCCTGCATCTGTGCGGGATGAGCCTGTTAATTCAAATTCCTGCCCGAAGAAAATCTTTAAGGCGCGGGAAACCTCCGTCTGTATTGTATTGCCATTCTGCTGCACCTGGAAGCCGCTGTAGCGCGTTCCCATATAAGCCACTTCAATAAAATAACGGGGCATAATCTGCAGCTTGTTTTAGTGCAGCATAGCTGCAAAGCGTTTTTTATAATAAGGATCCAGTATCTGGGTTTCCAGTGTTGCGTAATTGCCGTAATCATACACATACTTATACAGGGAATCATATAAATTATAACGGCCATCATCACTTGAAAGCAGGCTTCCAAGCGCTTTTACCTGGTCTGTTGAGATGCATTTTTTGCTTACCGATTTTACGGCATATTTAACCATGGCATCATCATTATCCTGTGAGAACATTTTGCGTTTAAGCTTATTCAGGTCTTCATCAGAAAGCATGTTATCACAGCCCTGCCTTGTTGCAGCAGTATTATGTGTAGTTGCATTGTTTTCTGATGGGGTTGCTTCCGTATGTGTTTCAACCGGCGTTGTGGCTGCTTTGTTTGTTTCAGCATTATAAAAAGGGTTTGAAACGTCTGCTGTTGTTTTCTCTGAGCCTTTGGCAGAAGGTTTATCCGTATCAAGAAAAACAGGCTCGCCTGCTTTTG
Organism: Parafilimonas sp.; assembly: GCF_047606085.1. Classification (GTDB taxonomy): domain Bacteria; phylum Bacteroidota; class Bacteroidia; order Chitinophagales; family Chitinophagaceae; genus Parafilimonas. Next base: position 5,715 of record NZ_JASGEX010000012.1, on the reverse strand, counting down.
CTTCCTGTTTTGTTTCAGCAGGGCTTGTATCCTGGGAAGCAGCCGTAGCAAAGGAATCCTGTGTTGCCGCGTTGCCCGTATCATTAGCTGCCGTCACTTCACCGGCACGTTCCGTGCCTTTGGGCTCTGTTGGAATAAAAACGCTGATGGTATCGCTGCCGGGTTGCGAATTATCAACAAACAACATATTCGTTCCGGTGTCTGCTTTTAACTCGCCGATTTTTTCAGGCTGGGCGGATGCTGTGCCGGTTGTGGCAGGTACAACAGCCGGCGTTGTTTCAGTAGTACTGGCTGCATCAACCACCGGTTTTTCTGTTGCAGGTGCGGGTGTTGCGGCAATTGGTTTTGTAAGGGTCGAATCGCTTACCACATCAGAAAGCATATTGCCGAAAGCATTATCGCTGCCTGCGTGTGCTGTGCCGCTGGCTATTGATTGCTGGGTTTGCATATTTTCAAGCGCCCACCCGTTGCTGCCGTTTTTAAGATAATAGCCTGCATCTTTTTTATTAACAGCGCAGGTAAAAGACTGGTCGGGAAATTTGTTTAAAGGAAAGCTCACCGTAAACTTATATTCGCCATCATCAAGTTTTGGGATGATAATATATCCGTAATCAGAAGAACTAAACACTTTGCCATTCATAACAATTGCAAACGGCTGCCTGTCTTCGCTCTGTACATAAATAAAATGTTTTTGCTGTGTTTTGGCAGCAAAACAAATCATGCAGAAAAAAAATAAAAATCCTGAAATTTTTAAGGAATACTTCATGATATGCTGTTTATACAATGCTGTTGTGCTTACAAAACTAATGTAAAATAGCCCTGCTGCATATATGATGCCAATGCCCGTTAGCATATTTTAACCATTTTTACATTTACTACATAGCTGCTTCGCCTTTACTTTTGCACACTTAAAAAAGCCTTTGCTGCATTTTAACCTGTTAAGAATAACAAAATAAAATTCATGAAACCGGGCATGATAATTTTTTCTCACACAGGGGAATGTACATAGCGAGGTTCTCCCGAAGCAAGTTCGGGACAGGCATGAGGCTATTAAAAAAAACAAATATGCGCGAATGAAAAAATCTCTTTTAATTTTTTTTCTGCTTGCAGGCATTGAAACTTTTGCCCAAAGCGATTCGATACAAACCGATTCATCCTGGAAAAACATATACAGGGGTGAAGCTGCAAAAGTGAATAATCTTGTCCATACAAAGCTTGATGTGCGGTTTGATTATACTAAATCTTATATGTATGGCAGGGAATGGCTTACGGCGCAGCCTCATTTTTATCCAACGGATTCATTAACGCTTGATGCCAAAGGCATGAACATTAACGAAGTTGCCTTGTTTGCAAATGGAAAAAAAACGCCGTTGAAGTATTCGTACGACAGTATGTTCCTTCGCATCAAATTAAATAAAACCTATAAGGCTGATGAAAATTATACGGTGTATATAGACTATGTTTCGAAGCCGGATGAATGGCGCGAAAAAGGAAGCGCTGCCATCACCGATGCAAAGGGCTTGTATTTTATAAACCCGCTGGGCAAAGATTCAGCTAAGGCAACCGAAATATGGACGCAGGGTGAAACCGAGCATAACTCTGTATGGATGCCCACAATTGATAAGCCTAACCAGAAGTTAACCGACGAAATTTCCATGACGGTGCCGGATAAATATGTAACGCTTAGCAACGGCCTTCTTGTAAATAAAAAGAAAAACAGCGATGGCACCCGTACCGATACCTGGAAGATGGATATGCCGCAATCGCCTTACCTGTTTTTTATGGGCGTGGGCGATTACAGCATAGTTAAAGACAGTTATAAAGGAAAGGAAGTGGCGTATTATGTAGAGAAAGAATATGAGCCCGTAGCCCGCGGCATTTTCGGGCACACGCCGGAAATGATTAAATTCTATTCTGAGAAATTAGGGATAGATTTTCCCTGGCAGAAATACGACCAGATAGTGGGCCGCGACTATGTGAGCGGCGCTATGGAAAACACCACCTCAACATTGCACGGCGATGGCGCTTACCAGAATGCCCGCGAATTAAAAGATGGCAATGCATGGGAAGATGTGATTGCGCATGAATTATTCCATCAATGGTTTGGCGACCTGGTTACCTGCGAAAGCTGGAGCAACTTAACCATGAACGAAAGCTTTGCCGATTTTAGCGAAACGCTGTGGAATGAATACAAGTATGGAAAAGATAAGGGCGATGAAACCAATTATACCGCCATGCAAAACTATCTTAACAGCGGCAGCGAAGATAAAACGCTGGTGCGTTTTCACTATGCCGATAAAGAAGATATGTTTGATGATGTAAGCTATGCAAAAGGCGGCCGCATTTTAAACATGCTGCGCAACTATGTGGGCGATAACGCCTTCTTTGCATCGCTGCATACATACCTTACCGATAATAAATTTAAAACCGGCGAAGCGCAGCAACTGCGCCTGGCTTTTGAAAGTGTAACAGGCCAGGATTTAAACTGGTTCTGGAACGAATGGTATTATGGCGCCGGCCATCCTGTGCTGGATATTAACTATGTATATAACGATTCGGCGCATAAGGTGAATGTGATTGTGGAACAAAACCAAACGCAGCAAATTTTTAAGATGCCTGTGTATATTGATATGTATAACGGCCCCAATAAAGTTCGCCACCAGGTTTGGATTCAGAACCAGGTGGACACATTCACTTTCAGCTATACAACAAAGCCCGATCTTATAAATTTTGATGGCGATAAAACCTTGCTTTGCGAAAAGATAGATCATAAAACAGATGATAACTTCAGGGCGCAATTGAAATATGCACCTTTGTATGCAGACCGCCGCGAAGCATTGCAATACTTTGCCGATAAAAACATGACAAAAGATTTAAGCCTTGGCCTTAATGATGCCTATTACGGCATAAGAAGCTTTACGCTCGACAGGCTTGGCGAAGTGGAAGGCGCAATGAAAGACACAGCATTGCAGCAATCTTTTGTACATATTGCCCAAACTGAAACCGATAATAAAACAAAGGCAAAAGCCTTAACCCTGCTGGCCTCAGTGGCCAGCCCTGCATACAAGCCGTTGTTTGAAAAAGGCATTAATGATTCATCTTACAGTGTTGCCGGCGCATCGCTTATTGGCTTAAGCAACCTCGATCCTTCCGGTTCCTATGCGCTTGCAGCCAAATATGCGCAGGATGCAAGGGGCGATTTGAATGAAATTGTAACCACTATATTTATGTTAACCGGAAAGCCGGACGATTATAATATAATCGCTTCAAAATATGAAGCATTGCCCACCCAGTCTAAATTGAATCTTACCACGTATTTCTGCAATTATCTTTCAAAACTGGGCGATGAACAAAATATAAAAGATGGCGTTGATAAAGTGGTTGCTTTCAGGAATAAAATACCATCTGCCTACAAAGAAAATTTATATCCTGTTATTAATGGCGCCCTGCAAAAGATTGGCGTGGCAAAGGGCGGCAATGTGCAGGCTTATGTGGATAATGCCATAAAAGAATAGCATTATTGGGAAACGGGTTTGTGGGATGGTTATAAATAAAACACGTTATGAGTGATTTTATGGAAGACCGGGATTTTAATGCGGAAGCATGCCGGCATTTAACGTTTGCGCAAAACAGTTTTGAAAATTGCAGCTTCCATAACGCAGACATGTCAGGGGCTGATTTTTCTGAAGCCATATTTATAGACTGCAGGTTTATAAACTGCAATCTAAGCCTTGTTCAGTTGCAGGGAACTAATTTCAGGGATGTGCAGTTTGAAGGCTGCAAAATGCTTGGCCTTTTGTTTACTGACTGCAACAGGTTTGGCGTTGCCGTTGGTTTTGATAACTGCGTGCTGAATAACGCATCTTTTTATAAATTAAAAATCAAAAAAACGGTTTTTAAAAACTGCCGGCTGCAGGAAGTTGATTTTACGGAGTGCGATGCAACAGGCGCTGTTTTTACGGAATGCAATTTGCTGGATGCAAAGTTTGAAAATACCCTGCTTGAAAAAGCCGATTTAAGAACGTCGTATAATTATTCCATCAATCCTGAGCTTAATAAAATAAAGCAGGCTAAATTTTCATTGGCCGGGGTTGCCGGTTTATTAAGCAGGTATAATATCATTATTGAGTAAAGTTGTTACTACATGGAAGCATACACCTCGCGGTAGCCCTGCGCCATTTGATCTATGCTGAAATTTGATTGCAGCAGATTATAAGAAGCTTCTCCATGGGCAAGCAATAACTCATGGTTATTAACATACTGGTTTATAAAATCTATTGCCTGGGCGGGATAACTGAACAGGAACCCGTTAAGCCCGTTTTCCACAAGATCTTTATTGCCCGGGCAGCCTGTAAGCAATAAAGGAAGCCGCATGCTCATGGCTTCAAGCACGGCGTAGGAGAGGCCTTCCCACAGCGCGGTAGAAATATAGAGATCGCCTGCAAGCAGTTTTTTTTCTACTTCAGTTTTCTCAAGCCACCCGGTGATTGTTATGTTTGGTGAAGAAAGCATATACCGCTCGCCGCCATCGCCAATCCATACAAATTTTATTCTATCGTTATCGGTAAAAGCGGATGCGATTGTATTGAATAAAGCCGGGTTTTTTTGCCGCATGGCGCGGGCGGTGGTTACGACTGTAAACGTATTGCCGGGCGCTTTTTTTGGGGGCGATTGCGGAAATGATTTACCGTTGTTTACATAGCTTGCGCGAATGCCAATTTGCTTATAAGCATCTGCCTCCGACCTGGAAACGCCTACTACCCTGGCCGGAAAAATGCTTGCAGCTTTTTCAACGGCGGCAAAAGCTGCCCGGGCAAGAGCGGGAACATCTTTGCGCAGAAAACTTGCGCCATGCGGCGTGTAAATAACTTTTTTATGGTTGGTTTGCCTGGCGGCGATTCTGCCGAGAATGCCCGCTTTGGCCGAATGCAGGTGTATGATATCAACCTGCTGCATGTTTTTTAAAATTTTAATTAAATGCCTTAACGCGCTCAGGTCGCTGCGGGGCGAGATATTGGTGTTCACTTCGGGCCAGGCTATAAATGTAATGGAGGAAGGAAAGGTTTTGCCGGCTTTATCATATATATGATGGCGCCCGTAAACAATAGTATGCTGCACATCGGGCAGGCTGCCGGTGAGGCACCTTAAAAATTCCAGCACGCCCGCTTCAAAGGCTTCGGTAATGTGCACCACGCTCATCATAGGCCAAAATTTTTAAGCCGTTCAGCCATTACAATATTAAGAAACTGTTTGAAAATTTAATTTTTTACGGGCGCATTTCAAATTTTCGCTCTGTTCATAAATTTACGGTTGGTGAAACGCCCACCGGTAGCGGGTTCTGCAGGCGGGTGTTGCCACCCGCCTGCGAAAATTTGAAATGCGCCTGATTTTTCTTTTTTTCATTTATTCATATTATATTTGATGTATCAGCCAGACTTTTTAATTATCCCGGCTTACCATATACTATAAACACCATTTCCTCACACAAAAAACACTAACCATGGCACGCTTAATTATTCCCGACGACTTTACCAGTCAGCTTACCTTGCTTAACAACATTATTGCCCAAAACACGGCGCTGGGCGTTGCCAGCCCGCTCACTGCATTCCTGGCGCAGCAAAATATTGTGCCGGCAAACGATGCGGCCACCGGCGCAGCGGCCCAAACGCACGATGCCAGCCGCGGCCTGCTTAAAAAGCAAAGCGAAAACTACCG
>NZ_JASGEX010000011.1:0-9751 GCF_047606085.1 Parafilimonas sp. | reverse complement strand
GCATAAAACATAACCACTGGCACGTCATGCCCTGCGATGCGTCGGGGGCATCTCATACTTAGCGTGTACCAATATACATTTTATAAAGTCATCCTTGCTTATACAGCATGATTATGAGATTCCCGCCTTCGCGGGAATGACGGGCAAGAGTGTGAGATAATCTTGCAATCCTATAAAGCAGGTGCAAATAGCTAATGCACAAATTCATCCTGTGTTTACTATAATTATGTTCCTGCTGCTTTCCGTTAGCAACAGTTGCCTTAATCTGTCATTTTAAATATGTTGATTGTTGAGGCATCAACCGGTTTAACAAAATTATAATTTTGCGCCTTTCCTGTTATTTCGCTGTATCTGTTGCCGGCTTTGCTGTGTCTGTTGAATCTGCGGCCCGCTTTAGTTCGCCGCCTGCTTCGGGCACTTTAGGCAGATTGTCTCCTGAAAGGGCCTGCTGCACCTGCGCCAGGCGTTCTAATATTTCCTGGGCGCCCTGCTTTTCATAAACCAAACCATCGGCCTGCCAGCCGGAGAGTGAATTGTAATATTTCATCTGTTGCTGCAGGTCTGTTTTAACGGAGGTGGCCACTTTTTCTGCCAGCGCTTTATCGCCTGCCATATAAGCTGCCTGCATTACGGCTAATGAAAGCTGGTTATGATCGTTACCACGGCTTACCATACCATAAGGAAAATTCTGCTGCAGCATATTCTTATCCACTTTTTGCAGCACGGCCTTGGCTGAATCTTTCTTGCCCTTGTCAATTAAATCAAAAGCCAGGTCCACTTCCGCTTTGCGTATGGTATTTAAATGCCTGCGGTTTTCTTCATCAAAATAAACACCCGGGATGTTGGCGCTGCCAAACCCGAATTTATTCATGAAAACATCGTAAGTCCGGTTCGTGTTTACACCGCCGTTTTCAACCGGCACAAGGCGGTAAGACAAGCCATCGCGGCGGATATAACTGCCAAACCCCAGTTCGCCATAAGGCATGGTGAAATAAACAGGTCGTTTCCATTTGTTGGCTGCCACCACGCATAAAATAGCCAGATCGTTTTTATACAGGTTATTTTTGGGAATGGTGAAGCGCACTGCATCGGCAACGCTGTCATTTGCATTAACGGTGCCGTTGCTTAGCACAAGCTGTTTATCTACGGGCAACGCCACTTTGTGCACAGGGAAGGTATTGTACCTGTTCCCATTTTGTGCGCCCACCAGCGATACATCGCTGCCCACATAATCTTTCATCATCTGGTAAAGATCGTAATAGCGGTCTTCCGGAAATTGCGGGTTGGCATTAAAGAAAACCACATCGCGGTTGTTGCCTTCAATCTGGGCTGAAGAAAGGATCACATCTATCGGATCGCTTTGGTTTACCTTGTAGCGAAGCTGGTTTACATACCAGTCAGTACCAAGTAAACTCGTATTGATCACACGTATGTCGCGGCGTATGCCTTCCACTTCCTGGGCATACCAGAGCGGGTAGGTATCGTTATCACCAAACGTGAAAAGGATGGCATTGGGCGCACAGCTTTCAAGATAATCTTTGGCTATATCGCGCGCCAGTTGCTTTTTGCTGCGGTCGTGGTCATCCCATTCCTGCTGGCCCATTAAGACCGGAACGGCCAGCGATACGGCAACAGATGCGTAAGCAATGGCAGAAGGATTCTTCAGCATCTTAAATATATAAGGAACGCCGGCTGCAATAGCGCCGAACAAAACGGCAAAACCAAGGCCCATTCCAATGCCGCCGCCTGCAGCGAGGGCGCCAAATAAAAACAGCGCAGCAATAATACCGCCTGAAATGAGCATGGATTTCAGTGCTTTCTGGTTCCATTTTACAGCCATTTCTGTAAAATAGGGAACAGCAAGGCCAATCCATATTGCAAATGCGTAAAAGGAGCCTACATAAGCATAATCACGTTCACGCGGCTGGTAGCCGGCCTGGTTAAGATAAACCACAATGGCAAAGCCGGTAAAATAGAAAAGCAAAAACGTTACCAGTGCGTCGCTGCCTTTCTTGCGGAAATGGTAGAACATGCCGATCAGCCCCAAAATAAATGGCAGCATGAACAGGGTGTTATGCGCCTTGTTGTGTTTTAAGCTATCAGGCAGGTAAGTCTGGTCGCCGTACAGTGCGCTGTCCATAAACGGAACGCCTGTTATCCAGTTGCCATCCCGCACATTGCCGGCATATAAGCCCTGCAGGTCATCTTCCTTACCGCTGAAGTTCCAGAAGAAATAACGCAGGTACATAAAATAATTCTGGTAGCTTACAAAAAAGCGGATGTTATCCATGAAGGTAGGGGAGCGTTCATACGTGCCGTCCTGTTTTTTCTGAATGCTCATGAATACGGCATAATAATCGGCATGGTTCTGATCGTTGCTGGCATCCCACATGCGCGGGAACACCATTTTATCATCTTTATTATAAATGTATTTATAGCTGCGCACAACCTGTATGTATTTGTCTTTGCTTTTCTGGTAAGAATCTATTTCTTTGGAATCTATGGGTTGTGCGGTAAATTTCTGGCCATACAATATTGGGAAATCGCCATACTGGTCGCGGCCGAGGTAGCCAACCAGGCTCATCGGGTTATCCACATTATACATGTCAACGGCTGGATCAGCGTTGCTGCGGATAAGGGTAGTTAAGTAAGAGCTGTAGCCTATCAGCATAAATGCAAGGCACCATAAGCCGAGGCGCAGGTAATACCAGCTCTTTTTTGCAGCGAAGCGCAGGCCAAGCCAGATAAGCACGGCAACAAGCACAAAAAATATGGTAAAGCCGGAGAAAAAAGGCATGCCGAGCGAGTTCACAAAGAAGATGTCGAAATATCCGGCTGCTTTAATGGATATTTGTATTACACCTACCTGTACAATGCCCACCAGCACACACCCGATAATGAAAAAGATATAAGCGCCGCCATAATAATCCTTGCGGTCTTTCTTATAACCTTCTACCAGGAACAGCAGGCCGATGGCAACGGCTGCGCCCAAAAGAATTAATCCTGCTACGGTTGCATCCATAGGTATGCCCCTGGCGCTGTCTGCCTCTGCGCTGGCGCCTGCGAGCGCCAGTATAAACCCTGCAATGCCTCCAATAACAGCAAGCCTTATAAAATATTTTCGTATAACATCATAACGAAAATGTTCGCGTTTGCGGAAATAATACACCATTACGATTGCCGGAATGGTTAACAGGTTCAGCAGGTGCACGCCGATAGATAAACCCATCAGGAAGAAGATAAGCACAATCCATTTATCGGCGGCGGGCTCATCGGCCTGATGCTCCCATTTAAGAATAGCCCAGAAAACAATGGCTGTAAAAAAGGAGCTTAATGCATATACCTCGCCTTCAACGGCGCTGTACCAGAAAGAGTCGGTGAAAGTATAAGCCAGTGCGCCAATTATACCGGCGCCCATAATGGTTACCAGTTGCAGTTTGGTCAGCTCATCGTTGTTCCTGCTGCGCCCAAGTGCAATGCGGCGGGCAAAATGCGTTATCGTCCAGAACAGAAATAAGATGGTGAAGCCGCTGGCCAGCGCATTCATTATATTTACAGCTTTGGCGGCGGTCATAGGGTTATCGCCAAACAATACAATGAACATCCTGCCCAGCAAAACAAATAAAGGTGCGCCCGGCGGGTGCGGAATCTGTACTTTAAAAGCACTGCTCACAAATTCGCCACAATCCCAGAGGCTGCCGCCGGCTTCGCTGGTCATTATATAAACAGTACAGGCAATAAGGCAAATAACCCAGCCCGTATAATTGTTAATGCGCTTGAAGTTCATGTAAGAAATTTTGAATGTCCCGGTTTTTTAAAGTGGCAGCAAACCTAATGTAAACAAATGAAAATGGAAAAAGTGATTGTTTTTTTAAGAATAGTTTGCAGGCGCTCCTTTTTCGCGGAGTTTCTGAAGATATTTTTAATTGCCGGGGGCAATTGATCAGGTATTTTTTTTCCGGCCAGTTAACTCCGGTTAAGCACGGTTGCGTCGCAATACCGTCATCTGTATATCGTTTGGCGGCTGCAGCTTCCCTTCCACGGCGCCAAAACTGATCAGGAAAAAGAGTTCATTTCAAATTTCGCAGGCGGGTGTCACCAGCCGGAAAGGCGAAAATTTGAATGTATCGAAAAAAATGCGATTAAAAATTTGCGTAACCCGAAAGTTACTTATAGGTTTTCGTAACCTTGGGGCATATCACTATTGAAGAAAAAACCAACGAGATACCGGCTTTTCAATCATTGCTGGCTCATTTAGAAATTCCTAATGCCATATTTAGTGCAGATGCCATTCATTGCCAAAAAAAACTTTTGAGCAGGCTGAAGCTCACTCAGTGCATCCCAGGCACTCGGGACAGGCCAGCCGTGATGAGATAAGCACAATTGCGGGTTCTATAAAAAACAAAAATCAACTTACAAGGATTAACACGCTTTAACTTACAATAAGTACCGGTATAGGCAACTTATGCCGGACAACATTAACGGTTTCACCATAAAAAAAATCCTTTAAGCCACGGTGCCGGTGAGCGCCCATTACCAGCATATCAGCATTAAAATCTTTCACAATGCGCACAATTTCGTCAACGCGGTGCTGGTAGCCAAGCTGGATTTCAACAGTATAGCCCATTTGCATTAGTTGTGTTGCATAGGCCTGCAACCGTTCGGCATCCAGCCTTGTTTCATCGTCGTCGGTTGCATTGCCTGAAAATGATGCAGACACGGTTTCTACCACATGCAGCAATAAGTATGTGGCATTTTTATTACCCTGTTTGACAGCGTGTGCAATAAGCTTTTCATCGAGTGTCTTAAAGTCAAGCGCAACTGCAATTCTCTGAAATGGGTGTACGGAAAGATGCTGTAACTGCGGTATAACGCCATGAATGCTTGCAGATGGCCTTTGTTTTCTTTTGGAATAAAGCGGGTAAACCGTCATTGTAATAAACAGCCACGCAAAAATCAACGAGGCAATTATAACAATGATCTTTACAAATAAATGTCCGTCTTCCTTTATTGTATCAATTATTTCGCCTGCTACCAGCCGTACATTCAGAAACACCAATATGATTGCGACCAGCCACGCGATAATTTTTACAAATGGCCTGATTGCAAACACACCCATTGTTTTTTTATCGCTTACAAAATGTATTAAGGGAATCACGGCAAATCCAAGCTGGAGGCTCAGCAATACCTGGCTGAACACAAGCATATTATCCACTTCAGCTTCTCCATATACGCCAATTACAATTATGGCAGGTATAATGGCTAATAAACGGGTGAGCAGCCTTCTCATCCACGGATTGATGCGCAGGTGCAGATAACCTTCCATTACCACTTGTCCTGCCAGGGTACCGGTTACCGTTGAGCTTTGTCCTGAGGCTATTAAGGCAACAGCAAATAATATGGGCGCCAGCGATGTGCCCAATGCCGACTCAAGCAGCATATAGGCATCCTGTATCCTTGCCACAGATGAATGGCCTGCATAAAAAAAAGCGGTGGCAGCCAGTATCAGTATGCCGGCATTTACAAGAAATGCGGCATTCAGCGCCACTGTACTGTCAACGATATTATATTTAATGGCTTTGCGCGTAGCTGCTTCGCTGTTATTTATTTTTCTTGTTTGCACCAGTGCCGAATGCAGGTACAGGTTATGCGGCATAACAGTGGCGCCTATTATGCCAACCGCAATGTATAAAGCCTGGTTGCTTAACGGAGAAGGAATGAGGCCTTTCATCATTTCGCCCATATTGGGTTTGGCAAAAAACAGTTCTATCAAAAAGGAAATGCCTATTATCAATACCAATGCAATAATAAAAGCTTCCATGGTGCGCATGCCCTTTTTCTGAAGGTAAAAAAGCAAAAATGTATCAAGCACTGTTATGGAAACGCCCCATATTAACGGCAACCCGGTAAGCAATTGAATGCCCAGGGCCATGCCCAGCACTTCTGCCAGATCGCAGGCTGCAATAGCTAATTCTGCCAGCACATACAAACAAAAATTGGTAAACGGCGGATAAGTTTCCCTGTTTACCTGCGCCAGGTCTTTTCTTCTTACAATACCAAGCCTTGCGCTTAAGGATTGCAGCAATAAAGCCATAAGGTTGCTCATCAGTAAAACCCAGATCAGCTTATAACCAAACTGTGCGCCGCCCTGCAGGTCGGTTGCCCAGTTGCCAGGGTCCATATAACCAACGCTTACAAGGTAAGCCGGGCCAATAAAAGCCAGTATCTTCTTCCAGCCTTTACGCTGTTTGGTAGCATCTATGCTCTCATGCACATCATTTAAAGAATGTGTATCGCTCTTTACCATATTATAAAGGATTTACCTGTATGGCTTTTGCCACTTGTTCGCTAATATTGATAGACTGCCTGTTCCTGAACTTAATTTCAACAGAATTATCAAATGGCAGTTTATGCTTTACTTCAAGCACAGTGCCTATGGCTATGTTGCGGCTGCTTAAAAATGCCAGCAGTTCATTCGATTGATTTAATACAGAGGTTATAACCGCCCGTTTATTCAAAGGCAGGTTAGCAAGGGGCAACTGCTTAAGCTCATCAATTTTACCATTGCTGTCCGGGATCGGGTCGCCATGCGGATCGAATTTTGGATAATCTAAAAACTCATCCAGTTTATCTACCAGTTTTTTGCTGCGCACATGTTCAAGCTCTTCTGCCACTTCATGCACTTCTTCCCAGTTAAAATGCAATTTATCAACGAGAAAAAATTCCCATAACCGGTGCCTGCGAATGATTATCAGTGCTGCTTTACTGCCTTCACGGCTAAGCTTAAAGCCTTTATAAGGAAGATAGTTGAGTAAATGTTTTGCCTGCAGCTTTTTCAGCATGTCAGTAACCGATGCTGCTTTTGTATTGAGATGGCCTGCAAGCGCATTCGTGCTTACCTCCCCTCCTTCCTGCTGCAAATGATAAATTGACTTTATATAATTTTCTTCGGCTATGGAAAAATTAGCTTGCACGTAAATAATTTTTAGACAAATCTAAAAAATATTTACCATATTCCTTATATAATGGAAAATTGCTATTGCAGCACAAACATGAAAAAGGCTGCCTTTATTAAGACAGCCTCTCTTAAAATCATTCACAAAAAACTAAAATATTCTCACCCGTATTACAGATGTTGTGTTGCCCGTGCTTTTTACAACCACGGTTATATTGTATTCCTGGGCGCCTTTTAATTTACCGGCCACATAAGTCATGTCATTCAACTGGCGGGAATCAGAAAATCTTTCAAAGCCGGATACCTTGTTCTGGGAAAAAAAATTTTTTATCATGACGGCCGCATCAGCCTTGCTCAAATTCTTTACTTCCGGTTTTTGCGGAAGCGAAATGTTTACAGCGTTGCTGAAATAACTTGAAAACTTATTGGCATCTCCGGCTTTTAATGCATTTGCCACATCATCTGCAGACTGGGCAAATACATTTGCGGTTAAAAAAAATGCGATTATTGTTAAAAACTTTTTCATTGTTGATAGGTATAAATTCAGACTAAAGGTAACGTATAATGTTTAAGCAATTTAGTTATGTATTTGTGAAATGAAAGCCTGCATTTATTATATGTTTAACCAAATTCCGGGCTCAAAATCATATACAGGCGCATACATCGTTCAAGCAATGTATAAATCTGTTAGCTTTACGCCATGAGCAACAAAGCAATTTTAATTATTATGGACGGCTGGGGCCTGGGACAGGTATATACTTCTGATGCTATTCAGCATGCCAAAACGCCTTTTGTAAGCAGCTTGTACAGCAAGTATCCCAACACAACATTAATCACCTGCGGCGAGGCTGTAGGCCTGCCCGACGGGCAAATGGGCAACAGCGAAGTGGGCCATCTTAACCTTGGCGCCGGCAGGGTTGTTTATCAGGAACTGCAGCGTATTAATGTAGCCATCCGCGAAGGGCTGTTCCAGAGAAATGAGGAACTCTTAAACGCGATCAATTATGCAAAAAACAATAAAAAAGCCCTGCATCTTCTCGGCCTCGTGAGCGATGGCGGTGTGCATTCGCACATCAATCACCTTAAAGCTTTATGCGATGTATGTGCCAAAGAAGGTGTAAGCGAAGTGTATATTCATGCCTTTACCGATGGCCGCGATACCGACCCTAAAAGCGGGCTGGGTTTTATAAAAGAACTGCAACAACATCTACATAATATCTCCTCTGCTGAAGGGGAAGGACGGCAAGGGGCTAAAATTGCCAGCGTTAGCGGCCGGTATTATGCCATGGACCGTGATAAAAGATGGGAACGCATTAGGCTTGCCTACGATGCACTGGTAAGGGGTGAAGGCATAAAAGCCACCAATGCCGTTGCCGCTGTTGAACAATCATACGCAGCCAATGTAACCGATGAATTTATTATACCAACCGTAATTGCGGATGAAGCGCAGCAGCCTTTGGCAACCATTAAAGACGGCGATGCGGTTATCTGTTTCAACTTCAGGACCGACCGTTGCCGCGAGATTACTGTGGCGCTTACCCAGCAGGCGTTTCCCGAATACAATATGCAACCCTTGCAGTTGTATTATGTTACCATGACGGAATATGATAAGACATTCAAGAACGTTCATATTGTTTTTGAGAATGATAATTTAACCAAAACACTGGGTGAAATAATTGAAGACAACGGCCTGAAACAGATACGCATTGCGGAAACGGAAAAATATCCGCATGTAACTTTCTTTTTCAGCGGCGGCCGGGAGGCTACATTTATAGATGAAAAAAGGATAATGGCGGCATCGCCTAAAGTAGCCACGTATGATCTAAAGCCCGAAATGAGCGCCTACGAGATAACGGAAAAGCTGGTACCTGAAATTGAGAATGAAACAGCAGATTTTATTTGTTTGAATTTTGCCAATGCTGATATGGTGGGCCATACCGGCGTGTGGGAAGCGGTTATAAAAGCGGTGGAAACGGTAGATGCCTGCGTGGAAAAAGTAGTTGCGGCTGCATTGGCGCATGGTTATACAAGCTTCCTGCTGGCAGACCATGGCAATGCAGATTATGAAATAAATGAAGACGGCTCTCCAAATACCCAGCATTCATTAAACCCCGTTCCGTTCTTTATCATCAATAATGAATTTAAAGGGGATATAAAGCCTGGTAAGCTGGGCGATATTGCGCCCACCATCTTAACCTTTATGGGCTTAACGATTCCTAAAGAAATGACGGGGAATGTTCTTGCCCATCCGTAATAAGAAAATATGGTTTTATGCGTCTTTGCAGTCCGCAGAAGCATTACTCATTTCCACGGCGCCGGCCAGGCAATGAGTAAAAGATATATTGCAATGGTCATTTTACCTTAAAATCAAAATCCGGCACTTTGTTTGCCAAATCATATTCTTTTTCATTAACCAAAAACCAAGTTTCTCTGATACTTGTACAGGGTCAATCGCTTTAGCTATATGATATGGTAATAAAGATTTGCCCGAAGATTTGCCGCCGATAATAACATTGAGGTTTGGATTAAGCTCTATCGCTTCTTTATCAAAATAGTTTGTATTCTCATTGGTAACAAACTTAGCCTTATCAATGACGTTGTAAGCAGTTTTTTTCTTTCGGAAAGTCATCCTGAATTACTATTCTTGTAAGTGGTTCATATTTGATTTGTAGGTATAGGCGTTTAGGTATCAGGCTTGTTTAGCCTTTTCGGTTCGTAAGTTGCCATCCTTTTTATCAGTGTATCAAATATTGTATTCATACTGTTTCTTCTATTGTATCTAAAATGATATTCATC